>DAOWIC010000285.1 GCA_030641085.1 Calditrichota bacterium | reverse complement strand
GACTCTACTCGGCCGAACTGGTCAAAGGCGGGGCATCCACCCTCTACGGCTCCAACGCTATCGCCGGTGTGCTCGACCTGCGATCCTTTTACCGCCCGGACCTTGACCGCTACACCAATCTTGAACTGACCGGCGGTTCCTGGGACACGTATAACGGCGTGGTGCAGCACTCCCAGCGATTCGATAATCTGATCCTGGCTGGATGGTACGAATATATCGAGTCGGACAATCACCGCGTCGATAACGAGTACTATAACCGCTCCGGTGGCTTTCGGGCGCAGTACGATGCGTCTGAGAAGTTCAGCACGTTTATCACCGGCAAGTACAGTAGTTTTGATTACGCCGATACCGGCCCGGAGTATGACCGGTCGAAGTTCACGGGCGATATCCAGCGAATGGGTGCCACTCTCGGGGCCGATTTTGCGGGCGGGCGTTACTCCGTCTCGGCCAGAGTCTACAGCAGTTACGGCGAGCACGCCTTCTCTGACGGTTTCCAGTCCGTGGATCGTAACAACGGGGTGAGTCTTTACGGCCGCGCCCGGCAGGTTGGACTTGAGGGGCTGTCGTTGTCAGGCGGTATGTCGGTCAACTATCTCGGCGGTTCGGCCTACAACGGTACTGGTTTCATAATGGGCGGCGATTTCAACGAGATCGAATATGCCGCTCACCTTCAGAGTGAACTTGATCTGAACGAGATTGTCCATTTCACAATCGGCGGGCGTTATATCGATCATGATCGCTACGACGATCATTTAGTATATCAGGCGGGCGCGGTGATATCGCCGCCGGACTGGGGATCGTTCAAGCTTTCGGTAGGCTCCGCCTACCGCAACCCAACCGTCAACGAATCGCAGCTTTTCGCGATTTCCAACGCCGACTCGCTGAAGCCGGAAGAGGGCACTTTTTAC
The DNA here is from genome assembly GCA_030641085.1 of Calditrichota bacterium. Classification (GTDB taxonomy): domain Bacteria; phylum Zixibacteria; class MSB-5A5; order GN15; family FEB-12; genus DAOWIC01. Next base: position 2,191 of record DAOWIC010000285.1, on the reverse strand, counting down.
GAAGTAGGCTATTTCAACCGTCTCGGCCGACGCTTTTCGATTGAGACGGCGGTCTTCTGGCGCGAGGGCGAGAACCTGATAGAATCGATAGCCAATCCTTCACCGCCCCCGGCGAACCTGTTCCAGAACGCGGGTAGCTACTCACACTCCGGCTGGGAGGCGACTGTTCGGTATGCCGACGATCACTGGAGCCTCAGCCCCTCCTTTGTCCATCTCAATCAGGACAACTACAACGGTTCGGTGCCGGAGGATAAGTTTGTCTTAAGCGGCAGTTTCCACGCCGACCAATTGACAGTTGGTTTTGAGACGGTGGCCGCGTTCAATACCGCCTCCGATTCGGCCGGCGTTCCGGTGGTGCTGGATGATTACCGGGTGATGAATCTCGATACACGATACGCGCTGACCGACCTGGTTGATCTCAAACTGCGGGTCGAGAATCTGTTCGACGAACAGTACCAGGTTGTTCACGGTTACCCAATGCCCGGTATCACTTTCCGGGGCGGATTTGCCGTTAGATTCAAATGACCCCGTCGGGACCGTTCACTGACCAGTTTTTTTGATCAAAAGAGGGCGGCCTGTTGTATATTAGGTATATGGTGAAATCAACGATCAGACCGCTAATCATGGCGTTTTTACTGGTGCTGCCGGTGGCGGCAGGTGCGCAGACCCAAACCGATCTGCTTGAGCGTCTGACCGGCCGGAACCTGACCTATCAGCAGCAAAAGCCGACCGACCCGAATCCTTCCTCGGTGAGGGTCGCTCGATTGCACTATGGCGGAGGCGGCGACTGGTACTGGGGCGGCTCGGCGATACCTAATTTTCTGCACTTCGTCCGAGATAACAGCGATTTCCCAGTGGACACGATGGAGCACCAGATCACGATCATGGATCCGGACCTGTTTCGCTATCCGTTTCTTTTCGCCACCGGTCACGGTGTGATAGCCTTTTCCAGCGAGGAGAAAGAGCGCCTGCGACAGTATCTGATCGGCGGCGGTTTTCTGTTTGTGAACGACTCGTACGGCATGGATCGCAATTTCCGTCAGGAGATGGCCGAGCTTTTCCCGGAGCGGGAGGTGGTCGAACTGCCGTTTGACCATCCGATTTATCACAGCTTTTACGATTTTCCCAACGGACCGCCCAAGATTCACGAGCACGACACTAAACCGCCCCGCGGCTATTCGATAATTGTCAACGGTCGTGCGGTTATCTATTTTCTGGTGGAATCCGATATAGGTGATGGATGGGAAGACCCCCAGGTGCATAACGATCCTGACGAGAAACGATTGGATGCGCTCAGGATGGGGCTGAACATCCTGACCTATGCTTTGTTATATTAGACACGATTACTTACCAGCCGGCTGTTTGACGGGACAGAGACCCGTATTCCCCACATCGGCAGCCGCTCTTTGAGGCACCCGGCATGAGCGAGACAACCTCCAGCAACTCACTGATCAGACGACTGAAGCAGACCTTGCTCCGGCAGCGGTTGGTCTTTTTTGTGGCCGGTCTCTTTGCAACCGTGGCGGTTGTGTTGGCGATGTCGGTAGTGCTGTCGCTGCTGGCGGCCGTGATAATTCTGCCGGTGGCGGCAAAAATCACGCTGCTGGCGGTCTCCGGGATTCTCGGACTGGCGATCTTTATCAAATTCGCCGCCGGGCGATTGCTCAGCGGCACGGTAGAGCAGGTGGCGGTCACGCTCGAGGGGGCCTATCCCCGGCTAAAGGGCCGACTGATAGCCGCAATTCAGTTCAGCCGCATGAAAAACAATCCCGGCTACTCCCGTGATCTGATCGCCCTGACCGAACGTCAGGCGCTCGTCCTGGCCGGCGAGGTAGACTTCGGCGCGGCCGTGACATTCAATCCGCTGTTTCGTGCCGGACGCTACCTGGCCATCACCGCCGTTATCGCGGTCGGCCTGTTGGTGCTATCACCTGCCCTGTTCAGCCATTCGTATCATGTTTATTCCAACGCCACGACAGTAATAGCCCCGCCGCTCGGGTATACCCTGGCGCCGTTTCCGGGCACGGTCGAGTGGGTCAAGTATCGCGATATCGAATTCGGCGCGGCGGTTGTCGGCGACCGGCTGCCTGAAAAAGTCAAAGTACACTATCGCCTTGCCGGGGGATCATGGCAGGAGAGCGAATTGGCCCTCGATCCGCTAACCGCCGCCGAAACCGAGTCGGGCGACTCG
>DAOWIC010000342.1 GCA_030641085.1 Calditrichota bacterium | reverse complement strand
TCGGCTCGACCATAAATCCGTCCATGGCCGCCTCGATTGCCTTGACCGGATCGACCTCGGTGACGATAACATTGGCGCCCATCCCCTTCATGCGCACCGCCAGACCGCGCCCGCACCAGCCATAGCCAGCGATCACAACCGTGCTTCCGGCGATCAGCATGTTGGTGGCGCGCAGGACGCCGTCGATAGTCGATTGACCGGTACCATACCGGTTGTCGAAAAAGTGCTTGGTCTTGGAATCGTTGACCGCGATCACGGGGAATTTCAGCGCCCTGTCGGCCGCCATTGCCTTGAGACGAATGACGCCGGTGGTGGTCTCCTCAGTGCCGGCCAGGACACCGTCGATAAGACTCGTGCGCGACTTGTGCAGGGTAGAGACCAGATCGGCGCCGTCGTCCATAGTGATATGCGGCTTGAAATCGAGCGCCTGGTTGATATGCTTGTAGTAGGTCTTGTTGTTCTCGCCGTGGATCGCAAAGACACTGATGCCATACTCTTTCACCAACGCCGCCGCGGTTTCATCCTGCGTCGAGAGCGGGTTGGAGGCGCAGAGGGCGGCGTTGGCCCCGCCCGCCTTTAGCGTGCGCATCAGGTTGGCCGTCTCGGTGGTAACGTGCAGACAGCAGGCGAGGTTGATTCCTTTAAGCGGCTTCTCTTTGGTGAACCGCTCGCGGATCAGGCGCAGGACCGGCATATTGCGCTCGGCCCACTCGATCTTCTTTTTGCCTGCGGCGGCCAGTTTGAGATTCTTAATATCGCGTTTTATTGCCATGAGCTATGCTTCCTTTGCCAGAATTTTGGCTTTGTCGGTTCTTTCCCAGGTGAAATCCTTTTCGTCACGGCCAAAATGTCCGTAGGCCGCGGCTTGGCCGTAGATCGGGCGGAGCAGGTTAAGCGCCTTGATAATGCCCCGCGGGGTCATGTCGAAGTGTTTCCGGATCAATTCAGTAATGCGCGCCTCGGGCACTTTGTTCGACTTGTCGGTGAAGACCATCATCGAAACCGGGTCGGCGATACCGATCGCGTAGGCAAGCTGCACAGTGCACTTCGAGGCCAGTCCTGACGCCACGACATTCTTGGCGATATAGCGCGCCACGTAGCTGGCCGAACGGTCGACCTTGGTCGGGTCCTTGCCGGAAAACGCGCCGCCGCCGTGCGAGGCCATACCGCCGTAGGTGTCGACAATGATCTTGCGGCCGGTCATGCCGGTATCCGACTGCGGGCCGCCGATCACAAACTTGCCGGTCGGGTTGACGTGGAATTTGGTTTTTCTCGAAATCAGGCGCTTCGGCACCACCGGCAGAATTACCTTCTCGATAATCTCGTCGCGTGATTTTTTGGTGATCTTTTTACCGGTTCGGTCGAGGATATCCTCGGTGTGCTGGGTCGAGATGACGATTGTTTCCGCCATCACCGGCTTACCGTTCTCATACTTCATCGTCACCTGCGACTTGCCGTCCGGGCCGAGATAGTGCAGGACATTGCGTTTGCGGACTTTGGCCAACTGGCGCGCTAGTTTGTGCGCCAGCATGATCGGCATCGGCATCAACTCCTTAGTTTCGCGGCAGGCGTAACCGGTCATCAGTCCCTGGTCACCGGCGCCGCCGACATCCACCCCCTGGGATATATCGGGCGACTGCGAGCCGATAGCATTCAGGATAGCGCAGGTGTCGTAGGCGAAGCTGTGCTTTGCGTCGGTGTAACCGATATCTTTGACAATGCTTCGCACCAGCCCATGGATATCGACATAAGCGGTGGTGGTGATTTCTCCGCCCACGATGACCAGTCCGGAGGTGACAAACGTTTCACAGGCCACGCGGCCTTTCTTGTCCTGCTTCAAAATCTCGTCCAGGACGCCGTCGGAAACACGGTCACACAACTTGTCGGGATGACCCTCGGTGACCGATTCGGACGTAAAAAGAAAATTGCCTCCTGCCATCGTCTAACTCCCTTAATTATTAATTGTTGCCGTTGATAGATTTATCGGCAAAGTGACGGGAATCAAGAACAGGAAATCTCCGATGAATCTCCCAGATTCACAACTCCCGTAGCACCTTTCAATTTTGTATTGTTTCCCAGGATCGATTCCCTGAGTACCGCCTTTTCAACCGTGGCGTTCTCCCCCACAATCGAGTCTGACAGGGTCGATCCGGATATCACCGCCCCTCTCGAGATGGAAACATTGGGGCCGATCACCGATGAATCGATCCGGACATCATCGGCAATATAAACCGGATCTACTATAGTCGAACCATCGATCTGCCGCGCCGGGGGCATCCGCTTGAGAATATGGCGATTGGTTTCAAGCATAGTCTCCTTCTTGCCGCAATCATACCACTGCTCCACCTCGAACGGCACGAACTTAATGCCCGAGCCGATCATCGCCGCCAGGGCATCAGTAAGCTGGATCTCACCGCTGGTTTTCTTGCCTGATGTAATCAGCCGATTGAGTTCTTCGTGAAGCCGGGTCGATTCGTGGAAATAATACAGCCCGATCAGGGCAAGGTCTGTCTTTGGCCGGGACGGCTTCTCTTCGACACCGGTGACAAAGCCGTCGGAAATCTCGGCGATACCGAACCGGGTCGGGTCGTCCACCTGGCGCAGCCCGAGAGTGTAGTCCCCAGCCGTCAGGAATTTGCCCAAGTCGCATTCCACTATGGTGTCGCCGAGCAAAACCAGCAGCGGACCGTCGCCGGCGGTCTCCATCGCCGAATGCACGGCGTAGCCCAGCCCCAGCAGGCGGTCCTGCTCGACAAATGTCGCCTTGAACGAGTAGTGCCTGGTGACATGTTCGCGGATCATAGCCCCTTTGTAGCCGACGACAAAAATGACCTCATCCGGCTTGATCTTCTCAAGCGGCTGAAGCAGATAATCAAGGATGGTTTTCCCTGCGATGTGCAAAAGCGGTTTCGGCAGCGAGTTGGTGTGAGGTTTCAACCGGGTGCCGATTCCCGCCACCGGTATAATGACTTTCATCTTTCCCCTCTAACGACATTTTCTATATGTTAGGAAAAGAACGATTCTTTGACAAGCAATAAACTTGGCCGGGTTTTGTCTATAATACGCAGAACTGGCACAAAGTTGACCGAATACCTTGAAGAATCCTGCGGTAAATCTTAAGTGGAAGAAACAGCCGGATCAACCGGCCTTTTCAGAATATCTGCGAGAATGAGCCGATCCAGTCGCTCGCCAGAAACTGCACCCGGCCGATCAAAAGCGAAACACGACCCATGACCGTGTAGCCGAAGTGAGCGCCGAACGAGATCATGATAAACCAGATACCGACCTTGGCGGTCACGCCCAGCGCGCCGGTATGTTCTTTGGAGAAGTAGAAGTAGGCCAGGGTCGAAATCACGCCGATCACGACGATTATCGCCAGCGCCGCCGCGCCGAAACCGTCGCCGTTGACCAAAGGCAGCATGGTCGCCTGCATCTGCTTGAGCACCAGCCCATGAAGCTGCGAGGTCAGGAAAATGCCGGAGGCGGTGCCCATGTAGAACGCGAGCGATACCCGCGAGACCCACGAATATTTGGGCCAGAAGCGGGCAAACATCAGAAGCCCCAGAATACCGGGGATAATCAACTCCCACTTGCCGCCGATCATCGGCTGCCAGAGTTGCGTGACGATAACCGTATCCCAGATCAGGCCGAAATAGTACCCGGCCGAAAGGCCGGCAAAAACATGCTCGGCGATTTTGTATAACGGGTTGTCCTTATACAAAAAGGAGAACAACGCCAGCGTCACAAACGCCATTATCCAGATCTCGAATATTTCGATACCGCTCATGATATCTCCCCGGACTTCCCCCTGCGACCCAGGAAAAAGCCGAGATTCCCTACTATTACCAGAAAGATTATCAGCAAATGGACCAGTGACTGGGCGCCCATGCCAAGCACGGCGCTCCCGGAATGGCCAATCAAAAGCTCGTATTCCGCCGCTCCCTTCATACCGCCCAGCAGACCGACAAACTGTCCGGCACCGACAAAGGCGTAGTACTTGGGGGCGCTGACCGCGGTCGTACCGCAGCCGATCGGGATGCCGTACTGGGCGTTCACGATCGATACCCAGTAATCGGCGGTGGCGTTGTCGGCGATCTCAAAGATGAAGGCTACCTGATCGTAGTTCACAACCGAGTCCATCATCGGCAGTTCCGACAGCGGCGTGCCGCTGTTATCGGCGGGGAAGATCGACTCAATCGAGGTTCCCATACCGGACATTACCGCGACATAGTTAGCCTTGTAGCCGAGATTGACGAAATCCTCGCCGTATACTTTATCATACTCAAGAGCAATCTCACGCGTGACACGCTCCGCCATCGACGGTCCGCCCAATGGAATATTGCTCAGCGTAATTACCTTGCAGTCCTTGCGGTAGAAATGCCTCAAGGCGCTGATCGCCATCGGTTCGCACTCGGCAATAGTCGACGGATAGTAGTCGAAGACGACAAAGACCGTCGAGGAATCCGGGACCGCCTCCACCGCGTCGTAGAGCATCTGCGCTTCGGGTGTAATACTGATCGGCAGATCGGGGGTTGCGAAAAACGGGATAATGACCGCCACAGCCACCATCAAGTAAACCCACCGGCGATCCATGTTCTGCATTTTATCCCAGAAACTCATCGCTTAGCCCTTACCCATATATGTTCGCTCGATACCCAGGATAATGCGCAGCGACATTGAGGCCGCGCCCAGGGCGGCGCCGATAATAATCCCGCGCTGGACCGCCAGGTTGGCGCCGTTCATAACATAGGTATTCAGCCAGTTAGGAATATCGCCCGGGAACATATTCAGAAACGCTTCGCCCATCGGCACCCGCCAGAGCATAACCACAGTGGCGGTTACCAGCAGCACGGTCGATTCGGCCGTTCTAGCGCGGAATGCGCGGTAGGCCGCCGAGGCGATATAAAACGCGAGAGTGGCGAACATGGTCGCCATCATCGGAGAATCCAGGTAAGTGAACAACCAGTCGTAGATCGATCCGACGTCACGACCGAAAAGCGGCGACCAGGTATTGGGCAACACCGATGGAATAGCCATGACGAAGATGGATATCAGGGTGAGCAGTTTGTAGGGCCAGCCCTCTTTTTTGCGCTGAACCGCCGACCAGTTGACGCGGGTAATACTGACCGCGCCCAGCAGAATCGTGAAGCCGCCGACAATCGTCATCCAGATCTTGAACTCCTGGGAGATACCGCCGACCCAAGTCCCTTCATCAAAAAAGAAAGATACGACCAAGACAACGCCGGCAACGAATGCGACCGCGACGGGGATTGTAGTTTTCATACCTGCTCTATAACCTCAAGCCTGCTCAAACCATCCCACAAAGGTCTCGCCCATACCGAACGATACCAGCAGCCCACCGATGATAATCATCAAACCAATTATCATTTTGACGAAATCCTGCCCCTTGAGCC
>DAOWIC010000205.1 GCA_030641085.1 Calditrichota bacterium | reverse complement strand
TGGGGGTCCGCCCTCAATTATCGTCGCGATTGTGCGCCCGCGTCACACGTCCGGCGCTTCGTATTTGCGTACCCAGCGGGCGTAAAACAACATCGCCACCGCCGAAACAATCCCGATCGCGGCGAACTGGTACCAGAGCTTGTACGGGTCGTAGGCTGACCACAAGACATTGGTCGCCTCCTGCGCCCAGTAAAATATGAGTTTTCTTATTTTACCTTACCCGCTAAAAGTAAAATATAACATTTCATATTTTACTTTCAAGCTTTCTGTAATGTCACCATAATTTGTTGTGAGATGGCTTATTATGTCTCAAATCCGACTCTCTGTAACTGCCTTTCATCTAATATCTGCTCGCTAAATCCTGCAGTTAGAGATTTCCTCTCTTCCTCAACCCGGTAACCCTCTCACCAACGGGGGGCTGTGGAAGCGTGTTGGTTTACTCAGAGGGCAGGCCCTGCGGCCTGCCCTGTATATTCGCGTGTCAGAAGTAGCGCGTTACACGTCCGGGGCTTCGTATTTGCGCACCCAGCGGGCGTAAAACAACATCGCCACCGCCGAAACAATCCCGATCGCGGCAAACTGGTACCAGAGCTTGTACGGGTCGTAGGCGGTCCAGAGGACGTTGGTCGCCTCCTGCGCCGACAGGCCGGTGACCTCCATCAGCTTGTTCATCGCCTCCGGCCGGGTAATGCCGGTGATATCATGGTTTTTGGCAAGGTAGTCAATCGCCAGATTCGCCTTGTCGCCCATCTTGTCATAGACATGCCCGGCGAAAATCGAGCCTATCCCCCAGCCTATCCCCTGCGGGACATTGGCGTAGCCCATGTATAACCCCTTCTGGCCCTCCGGGGCGATCACGCCGAGATATTCGTTCATCTTTGGCGAGGAAAGCATCTCCCCGACACTGAAAAACATGATGCCCATCAGACAGAAATAGCCGGAGGTGGTAAAACCGGCCAGGATCAGGCCGATTGAGGCGACTATGATCCCGAGAAAGATCGAGTGCACCCTTCGCATACGCGAGACAAGGAACGATACAAACACCACCGCGAGTACGATCAGCCCGGCATTGATGTTAATCATCCACTCCTGCGAAATCTGCGGCGCGCGCGCCGAGTTCGACTGCAGCATCCAATCCGGCAAGCCGAGGTCCCTCACCACCGCCGAGCTGTCGACCCAGTCAACAATGAAGTTGGGCAGCATGTCAAATAGCTGCATGAACATCAGCCAGAAACCGGCCATGATGAAAATGAACAGAAGCAGCCGGACATTGAACATGTTCTTGATCGTGATCCAGAAGACCCAAAACGGGTTGCCTACCTGGGTGCCGCCCGCAGGCGGATCTTTATAGGTGAGCAGCATAAGGAAATTGAGCGAGATAATTGCGGCGCAACCGTAGAAGACCGCCGGCCAGGACCAGCCGTAGAGAAAGTGCGCCAGCGGCGGGCCGAGGAAGCCACCGACATTGACCAGCATGTAAAACGTCCCCCAGCCGACCGAGGAGTTTTTCTTTGTCAGGGTCTGGCACATGGTGCCCTGCACGCCCGGTTTGAAAATCGCCGTGCCGAAGGCGAGGGTGCAGCAACCGAAAAGGAACGGCCAGAACTCGCGCTGGGTAGCCATAAGAAGATAGCCGATGATTTTGATTATGGTCGAGACGAAGATAGTCTTCTTATAGCCGTAACGGTCGGCAAAGCCGCCGGAGACCATCGGGACCAACGATTGAAAGAGCGCCCACCAGAGAAATATCTGGCCCTTTTCAATCTGTGTAAAATGCAGGCCGCCGATCTCGTCCGCTTGGGCGATATAGATCGGAATCACGACCCGGACACCGTAGTAGGCCAAACGCTCGAACATCTCCATGATGTTGACCATCCAGAATGGCCGGCTCATGGAGGCAAGCTGCGATATCAGGCTGCCTTTGTGCTCGACGGGTGCGGTTGGTGGCGATGTGGTTGTAGACATCGAATTTCCTGACTTCTAAATTCAATTCTCCCCAATTACGGGCCAGCGGCCGACTGAGTCAACCAATAACCGAGCTTGCCCAACGGCGGGCATTTTTGTTATTTGGGGGTGAAATCAGCCAAACGGAAATTTGCCATGACCACCGACGAACCGATTGAATACCCTATCGACGGCACCCTCGATCTGCACCAGTTTGCCGCGAGCGAAACGCGCGATGTGGTAACCGAGTATATCCGGGCCTGCCTTGAACAGGGGATCTATCAGATTCGGATCGTGCACGGCAAGGGGATCGGAGTCCAGCGCGAGATAGTCCGCAGCCTGCTGGCGAAACACCCCCATGTGACCGCCTTTCGCCACGAGGGTGGATCCGGCGGCGGATGGGGGGCGACCGTGGTAGACCTGCAAAAATAAAGGCCCTTGGATAAGGGCCTCTATTTTGCGATCGGCTGATGTTACTTATTTCAACAGTACCATCTTTTTGGTGCTGCTGAACTCTCCAGCCACCAGACGATAGAAATACACCCCGGAGGCGTATTGCGAGGCATCCCACTCTACCTATATGTATCCAGCTTCACTGTTGTCATTAAATATCTGAACCACCTGTCCGAGGACGTTGTAGATCACCAGTTCCCATTCGGAGGCAACCGGCAGACCGAACTCGATCAGGGTGGTTGGATTGAACGGATTGGGATAGTTTTGTGACAGGCTGAAGCAGTCCGGCAGTGTATTCAATTTAGCCCCCATCACAAAGCCGTCATATCCACCGATGTCGATCTCTTTGATTGCGTGATTGCCATTTATCTTCAACACCTCGCCGGTTTGCAGATATGACTCTCCGTCGAGGTTATATATAAGTACTCGTGTATTGGTGCCGTCGAAGGCGTAGCGCAGCTCCATTCCTTCGGCCGCCGGGTGTAGTTCGGGTTCTGTCTCGCCCTCGAGCACAAGCGAGATCGCGCCCACCGGAGCGTCGGCCTGCGCGATAGTCAGCACATTGTTGACCATCGCCAGTTCGACTTCGGCGGTTGTGCCCGGAACCATCTTCGGCGTCGCCGGAGCGTCACCGACCACCACCCGGACCAGATAGACCAGGTCGGCCACGGATAGCGTCAGGCCGTCGGCGTTGATATCGGAGGCCGCGATCTGACCCTCAAGGTTGATCGTGAAGACACCCAGGCCGTAGATAAAGTAATTGGAGTAGAGAACCGCATCGGCGATCTCGTAGGCGACTTCGTTGAGGTTGATATCGCCGCGGCTGTCGATCGAGTCAGCGCAGATGATGTCGATCCCGCCGTTGGTGAAATCGACACACCGTTGCGCGGCCGGTTTGTTCGGACCGACATCCTTGACACAACTGTCGGGCGCACCGAAGTAGCCAGGGAAGCCCCACAGGTGATCGGTCATTGAGGCACCCTCAAAACCGTAGACCTCGCGCGATATCCAGAGCGTGTCGCCGACCTGTCCGGAGAAGCTGTTATCACCGCAGTCGGTCCAGAAGAACTGGATCGGCACGTACTGGCACTGCAGGGTGCGGTCGTTGGAGACGAGGAAGCTGATCTCGGCCAGCGAACCGAACATGCCCTCGAAGAAACAGCCCGGATGGTAGGCGCCGTTGTTGGTCTCGGCGATACCCATGATTCGAAGCAGTCCGGACGGGCAGCCACTGCAGTTACCATCCGCTCCAAACCGGTAGTTGAAGTATTCCCAGCCGCAACCTTCAAACAGGCCGCCCGGGTCAACCGCCACCACGGTCAGGGCCGACTGATCGTAGGCGATCAGCAGGTCAAAACCGCCGAGCGGCTTGCCGGTACCGTTTAAGAAGAGGTTGACCGTCTCCACCTGCCCCTGGAACGCGCCGTGGGTCTTTTCAAGCTGGACATGCAGGCATTCGTCGATGACGACCGTCACACAGACTGTCTTCAGCGTCGATGCCTTGTCGGGGCAATCGTCAAAAGCTACTATCTCCAGATAGTAAACACCGGCGGTGTCGGCGTAGAAACAGACCTCCGATGTCGCGGCATTGTATGTCGCCGGAGAGCTGACAGTCACGCCGGCCAAGTTATTATCCTCGTCAGAAACATCGACACCGAAACAGATATAGCCCGGAGCGTCAAGATAGGCGACAAAGTCCGGCGGGACATATAGCTCGGGTGGCGAGTTGTATTCGATCGAGACATAGGCCGTGTCGGCTGACTCCTCGGCGCAGTCATCGGTCGCCATAAGGATGAACGGATAGGTCCGCTCGCCTGTGGGCGGCGTGAAACAGATCTCCATCGCCGACTGGTTGAAGCTGCCCCATTCGGAGGTGAGTTCAATCGTGGCCACGTTGCCGTCCGAATCGTCGACTGAAACTTCCCAGCAGATCTGAAGCGGTGCGCAGAGGAACTCGGTGAAGTTATCGCCGACGTCTACGACCGGCGCCCCGTTTATCTCGAAACCGACCGTGAAACTGCCTTCGCAGGAAGCGCCCATCTGATCGATACAGAGCACTGTTACCACCACCGACTCGTTCGTGGTGGGGGTGTAGGTCCAGTTGCCGCCAACAAGAGAGCCGGGACCGGAAAGCAATTCGCAGTGATCAAAATTGTCGTCCGGATCGGTCGCTCCCACCGGCAGACTGACCTCGGCCGGAACACACTGGAAGAAGGTCTGATCGGCGGGCAGGTCGCAGACCGG
>DAOWIC010000018.1 GCA_030641085.1 Calditrichota bacterium | reverse complement strand
TGCGGCCGGAATGAGCAGCGGGGCGTTGTCAGCGGTGTAGTCCGCGTCAATGACCTCCCCGTTGACGTCCAACTGCGATTTGACTGTCCCGCTGATGAACATGTCCGGCTTAAGCGCCTGATCGGCGTTATCCACCTCCGCACGCACGCGGACTGTGCGAGTTTTCGGGTTCACAACCGGATCGACAAAGCTGATCTGCGCCGTGAATCTCCGGCCCGGGATCGACGCAACCGTGAACTCAACCGGCTGTCCGTTTTGCAGCCAGGGCAGATCCGATTCATATACATCGAACATGACCCACAGGCGCGATAGATCCGCGATTGTATAGATACGCGTGCCGATCTTTACATACATCCCCTCCTGGGCGTCTTTACCGACGACAACGCCGCCGACGGGAGCGTGTATGTTGATATGGTCGGCGGCCTTGCCGCCGGCTTCGATATCGGCGATCTGTTGTTCGGTCAGACCATAAAGGCGCAGTTTCTCACGCGCCGCATCGAGAGTAGCGCTCGCGGTCGATTTCAATATCCGACTGGAGGAATTGTCCAGCAACTCAACTGTCCGACCGGCCTGTACTAACTCCTCCTGCACCGCCAGCAACTCGGGCGAGTAGATCGATGCCATCCGGTCCCCTTTGCGGACCGTGACCCCGGTGAAATCGGCAAATAACCGATCAAGTCGACCGGGCACCCAGGCGGTAATGTAGGCGACGCGGGTTTCGTCGTAGTCAATCCTGCCCACCATCCGCACCTCACGCTCGGCGTTGGCACGAACGACAGCCGTGGTTTCGATACGGGCAAGCTGCCGGGCGGTCTCGGACATTCTGATCTGTCCGGGTTTCAACCCGTCACCATCGCCCTGATCGAGCGGGATCAGGTCCATAAAGCAGATCGGGCATTTGCCGGGTTTGGGCAGCTTGATCTGCGGATGCATCGAGCAGGTCCATAGGGTCGGCTCGGACCCGGCCTCGGCGGCATTGTCATGCTCGGTGGCATTGTCATGCTCGGTGGCATTGTCATGCTCGGTGGCATGATCGTGCTCTGTGGCGGTCGAGGCATTGGTCCCTCCATCGTCGCCGAAAAAGAGACCGCCCAGGGAGAATGCCACGACAGCCATGATGATCAGTCCAGCCACGGCGGGGCCGCCCGACGGCATCATTGCCCGCCAGGCTTTGCTTTGCTTTTTCTCGTTGTTCATGACATTTCTCCCATGTTCCTTCCGGTCCGCCCAATTAGTGGTTGTGACCGTCGTGGCCGCCGGAGGATGGTTTTTCATCCGACGCCTCGCTGTCGGTCTGGTCCAGTCTCTTGAAGTATTTCTGAGGATCCTTGTCGAACGGTTCACGGCATTCACTGCAGCAGAAGTACACCCGCCGACCTTCGTAGTCGGTGTATATCGACTTCTGCTGAAGCTTCTCGCCGGAGACCGGGCAGGATGTCTGGATATTCTCAAACAGCACGCCCTCGGCGGCCGCCTTTTTGAAGAATGTGTCCGGGTCCGCTTTCAGCTTGCCGGAGCACATGGGACAGCAATGATAGACCCGCTGGCCCTGTATGTCGGTGTAGACCGTGGAATCGATTTTGCCGCCCATCACCGGGCAATGGGTCTGGTTCTTAAGTTGCTTCGGCGCTTCTGATTTTGTATCGCTGGATTTCTCCTCAGCGCCTGCGACAACTGTCAGAGCCAGCATCATGGCCCCGATCACTAGAAACTGTCTGAATGATTTCATTCTGTTACTCCTTAAAGTAGTGCATTGCGATTTAATCTCTCTTGACAAGGCCTGCTAATTCGCGCCCGGTCAGCATCTCGATTTCGGCCGCTCTAACGCCGAGGTTCGTTCGCGCCCTCTCGAGTGTAAGCTCGAACTCCAGCAACAGTCGCTGGGCGTCGAGCAGATTCAGAAAATCAAGTTCGCCCGCCTGATAGGCAGTGTAGTTTGCGTTGAGCGACTGTTCCGCTTTTGGAATCAAACCGTCCCGGTACAATCGCACCTGTCGCAGAGCATCGGCGTATGCGAACAGCGCCTGCTCGGTCGCGGCCTGAAGCTGGTTGGCGGCGTCGACATGGGTATAGACTGCCTGCTTCCGACGAGCCTCAGCCTCGCGCTTCTTAGCGTTGTTTTTGCTGAACCAGATCGGAAGGTTGATACTCATACCGACCGACCATGAATCCTTGCCGCTGTCAAGCGATGTTGAGTTCAACGCCTCGCCCGTCTCGATGTAATCGACACCCACCGTGAACCCGGGGTATGATGCCTTGCCGGCCAGGCGACGGTCTGCCTCTTCCCGTTCGATCATGCTCTGCAGCGATTTGAGATCGGGATTTGAGAATCGTACTGCCGGCAGAACCGAGTCGCGGCTTAGTTCGTTTTCAGCCGGATCGATCTTCATCGGAAGCGGCAGGTCAATCGAGTCCGGCAGGTTGACAACTGCGCGGAGTCTTGACGCGGCCGGGCGGAGTTGATCCTCAAGCGATGACAGGCGGTCTTCGAGTTTGCCCAACTCCACTTGCGCCCGAATGAGGTCCGGATGCGCCCGCAGGCCCGCCTTATATTTCGCGCGCGCGACCGATTCCCAGAATGTCAGCAGCTCAAAATTCTCCCGGGTCAGGGCCAGTTTTTGTCCGAGAAAGTAATACTCGTAGTAAGCCGCCTTCACGCGGTAGAACAGGCGCAGCTTTTCGGCGGCATATTTCTGGTATGCGGCTCCGGCGAATTCGGCGGCAACATCCTCTCTGGCCCCCAGCGTTCCAAACCACGGGAAGGATTGCTTGATGCCAATGCGCTGGTTCTGAGGTCCCACCCGCGTTTCTACATTTTCGACAAAGTAACCGTATGAAAAGACCGGATCAGGAAGCGACCCGGCATAGCCCGCTTTCTCCAGCGCCGCCCGCCATCGGTAAAAGGCTGCCCTCAGCGACGCACTGCGTTTAGCGGCCAGGATTAGGTAATCATCAAGGCTTTCAGTTTCGCTCAGCGGCTGAATATCTTCAACTGCGCTTTCATAAAACGAGCCGAGCGAATCCGCCAACCGCCTCGTGTCATCAGCATCCGCCGCGGCGGCAGGCCACGCCAACCCAAATATCAGCAGCACTGCCCAAATTGCCTTGCCTTTGCCCGTGTAGTTCAACATGCTCACACTAATATCAAGCGGCGTGCCGGGATCTGTAAGAGCCTGTCAGACCTGACGATACGAGACAGCAGGCAGAATCGGAGTCGTTGCTGTTCACTAATTTTGTGCAACTTTGACCAATTTTATCTATTATTGAATAATATTGTGATGTATATTGTATAAAAAGTGGGCTATCGGCGAACACCCCCGATGATAATCTGTTGAATCAAAATGGAATATGGTCCCGGATGGTAATTGCTTTCGGGCGGGCATATTGTTTGCGAGGATGCTATGGCATATAGAGGAAGAACTGCTTTGTGGGAACCTGAAAAAAGAACGACGAAAATCGGTGTTCTGTCGGGCGTCATTGCCGTCACCCTGGGCATCCATTACGGCTGGCTGATCGAGCCGATATTCGGCCATGTGCACTGGCTCCACGCTATCCACGGCCGGTTCTGCTATATCCCGATCGTGGTCGGCGCCGCCTGGTTTGGTTTGCGGGGCGGGCTTTATGTCGCCGGTATTATTTCAGTGCTGGTCCTTCCTCTTATTGTGCAGCAGAGTGTCGAATCACAGTCTCTGGCGGGCGAGACGGCCGAGATCGTTTTTTACTTCGCCATCGCCGGGCTATCCGGTGCGTTGTTCGACCGCGAGCTAAGGGCGCGGACCCGAGCCGAGGAAACCCGCAGACAGCTTGAGCATTCCCAGAAGTTGTCGCTGGTCGGGCAGATTGCGGCCGGGATGGCTCATGAGATCAAGAATCCTCTCGCCTCCATTAAAGGAGCGGTGGAGATCCTCAGCGATGAATCGACGCCCGCACGGGAAAAAGGAGAATTTCGCGAGATCGTCTTCAAAGAGATTCGCCGGGTGAACTCCAGCGTTACCGACTTTCTCCAGTTCGCCCACCCCGGAGAGACAAAACGGGAGCGTGTGCCGCTTTCCGATCTCGTCAGGTCCGGCGTCAAGCAGGTTGAACCGCACGCTCGCAAACTGGGAATCGACCTGACCACATCAATCGAGGAGGATATGATCATCGAGGGTGACGGCGAGAAGATCCATCAGGTGCTGTTGAATCTGATCCTCAACGCCATGGAGGCCTCTAACCGGGGAGCGATGGTGGCAGTCTCGTTGGCCAAGGATGTTAAACGCCGTCGCGCCGTTACAACCGTTGATGATCAGGGCCACGGTGTTGCCACCGATAAGATCGACCGAATCTTCGAACCGTTTTTTACGACCAAATCCTCGGGCACCGGCCTGGGTCTTGCGATAGCAGCGTCGATTGTTGAATCCCACGGTGGAGAGATAACGATTGCCAACCGTCCCGATAAAGGCGCCCGCGCGACCGTGGCATTGCCTCTGTTAAATGAGCGAGGGAAATAATGAAAATACTGCTGGCCGATGATGACAGCTCGGTGAGGCGAGTGCTGCAGTTCAAACTCGAGCAGAAAGGCTTCAAGGTAGTAACCGCCGCCGATGGTGAGCAGGCGCTATCGCAACTCAGGCAGGGTGAGTATGATCTCCTGCTGTCCGATATAAGAATGCCGAAGCTCGACGGTATCGATCTGCTGGAACGGGTGAAAAGTGTTCAGCCGAACCTGAAGGTGATCCTGATAACGGCCCATGCCACGGTTAGCCAGGCGGTCAATGCGGTCAAACTCGGCGCCTTCGACTATATCACCAAGCCGTTTGAAGATGAGGAACTGTTTGTCGCGATCGAAAAGGCGCTCGAATTTAAGAACCTCGAAAGCGAAAACCGGCAGCTCCGCGGCAAACTCAAAAAAACCGAACAGGCGCGCAGGCTGATCGGTGTTTCGAGACCGTTCAAAGAGATGATGTCGCTGGTAAAGAAAGTTGCCGCCTCGGACGCCACCATCCTGCTCACCGGCGAGTCCGGCACGGGCAAGGAGATGGTGGCGCGCAATATTCACGACCAAAGCGCGCGAAGCGAAAACGACCTCGTTGCGATCAACTGCGCTGCAATACCGAAGGAATTGCTGGAGTCTGAGCTTTTCGGCCACACTAAAGGCGCCTTCACCGGCGCGGTCCGCGACAAGAAAGGAAAATTCGAGCTGGCCGACTGTGGGACATTGCTGCTGGACGAAATCGGCGACCTCGCCCGGGACCTTCAGGCGAAACTACTCCGCGTGCTCCAGGAGCATGTGGTCGAGCCGGTTGGATCCGAGACCACCAGGGAGATCGATGTCCGGTTGATTGCCGCTACTAACGTGAATCTGCAGCAGCGTGTCAAGGATGGCACCTTTCGGGAGGATTTATTTTACCGTCTCAATGTCGTACCGATCCACGTGCCCGGCCTGCGCGAACGTATCGAAGATATCCCGCTGCTGGCAAAAGAATTCCTGCGGCGAATAGC
>DAOWIC010000072.1 GCA_030641085.1 Calditrichota bacterium | reverse complement strand
CCGAACCGACCTTGATCTCGACACATTGATTGACCAGTTCGACCGGCACCCGGACAAGATCGCTGTCTGCCGCAATGCCTCCGAAGCAAAACAGATTATCGAAAGCGACCGTATCGCCGCCTTGCTGGCGATTGAGAACGGTGATGCTATCGCCGACGATCTCAACAACCTGGCCCATTTTCATGCTCGCGGCGTGCGCTATATCACTCTGACTCATTTCGCCTCGCACGACTGGTGTATCTCCTCGGCGGATAACAGTCCGGCGTTCAACGGCCTGACCGATTTCGGCCGCGACGTCGTCCGCACCATGAACGAACTCGGTATCATCGTCGACGTATCACATATTTCGGTCCGAGCCTTTGAAGAGGTACTGAAAGTCACCTCTCGGCCGATGATCGCCTCCCACTCATGCGCGCACAGTATCTGTCCGCACGATCGCAACCTGACCGATGACGAGATCCGCGCCCTGGCCGACAACGGCGGCATGGTTGGAATCAATTTCTGCGACAACTTCCTGTCCGAGGCTAGTTGGAGGCGCACGGAGGAGTATTTCAAAAACGACCTCGACCGGATAAACGAACTGGGCGAGTTGATCACCAGCCTCGACGATGAAGCCGAGGTACAGGCTCATTACCGCAGGCTGCGCCCGTTTATGACCGGCTGGAAAGAGGCGCTCAAGGGCATTCAAGCGTCCGTGTATACAGTCGTCGATCATATCGAGCATATCATCAGGCTGGTCGGGACGGACCATGTCGGGTTGGGGTCGGATTACGACGGCATATTTTTTGGCCCGGTCGCACTGGAAGATTGCTCCGGTCTGCCCTCGATCACCCGCGAATTGCTCACCCGAGGGCACGACGAAAGCACTGTCAGGAAAGTGCTGGGCGAAAACTTCATGCGCGTTTTTGCATCGGCCTGCGACTGACGTTTCCAGCAATGCGGATCGGCAAAATCCTCTTTCCCCATGTTTTGTTCAAACTAACCCGTAATCAGAACAAAGTACTGGATATTCTGTTATAATTGAACGATGTTAAGGTTCACTAAGCCGCAGGTTTGTATCCTTCGGCAGGAAATATTGATGTAACGAGGTTAAACCAACCGAGGATAGACAGATGACAGAGCAGAAAGCAACTCCAGCGACAGATCAGGTCCAGCCGGGCCTGTCTAAGATCAAGAATATCATTGCGATCGCCAGCGGCAAGGGCGGGGTCGGCAAATCCACCGTCTCGACCAACCTGGCCATCGCTCTTTCACATGCCGGCGCCAAAGTAGGTTTGATGGACGCCGATATTTACGGACCCAGCCAGCCGGGAATGCTCGGCTCCAAAAAAGACCGACCGGGTTTTGAAGATAACCTGCTCTATCCGGTCAGCCGGCATGGGATCAGCTTTATCTCGATGGGTCTGCTTCTGGCCGAAGACTCCCCGGTCATCTGGCGCGCGCCTATCGCCATGAAAATGATCCACCAGTTTATCGGTGGCATGGTCTGGGGCGAGCTGGATTATCTTTTGATTGACCTCCCCCCCGGCACCGGCGATGTTCAGCTTACGCTGGCGCAACAGGCCTCGTTGACCGGCGCGATTATCGTCACCACCCCGCAACGGGTCGCGCTCGGGGTGGCTCGCAAGGGACTGAAGATGTTCAAACAGGTCAACGTGCCGATTCTCGGCATTATCGAAAATATGAGCGGCTTCACCTGCGGTCATTGCGGCAAAGAAACCGCCATTTTCAAGGATGGCGGCGGCAAGCGGATGGCCTCCGAAATGAAGGTTCCATATCTGGGCGCGCTGCCGCTGGATCCGGAAATTATGATGTCCGGCGATGATGGTGTGCCGGTGCTGACGCGGTCAACCGATTCACCCTCGGCTAAATCGTTTCTTAATCTGGCCGCCGCGGTGGAAAAAGTTATTGGCGAGATTGCCGGACGGTCCTACGAGGCCGAGCCAAAGGGATACAAGCTGTCCGATGACGGCAAGCTGCTGGTGGAATGGCCCGATGGCCATCAGGGGGTACACTCGGCCTACCATCTCAGGCTCGCCTGCGGCTGTGCTTCATGCATCGACGAGGATTCCGGTAAGCCGGCCCTTGATCCGGCCACGGTACCGCTGGATATTAAGATCGAAAGCTACAACCCGGTCGGTCGGTACGGTCTGGGTGTATCGTTCTCCGACGGGCACAATACCGGAATTTATTTGTTCAACAGGTTAAGACAACTGTGTGAATGCGATGAGTGCGTTAAGGGCAGCGGAGACCGCGAGGATTCATTTGCCGTTTGACAATCAGGGAGAACGATATGTCTGCTGATGCTCAGAATATTAAGATTACCGGCGAGCTGACACTGGACCCGCAAACGTGCAAGTTCGTCGTGGATCACCCGATTTGCCCCAATGGAACCTTCAATTGCCGCAGCCCGGAGATGGCCAAAGGGTCACCCCTGCTTGAGGCGCTGTTTGCCATCGACGGTATCACCCAGGTGATGATCTCGAACAGCACTTTGACAATCGCTAAGTCGTCCGGCGAAGTCTGGCCGACGCTCGGCAAGCAGATCGGGACTGCCGTCCGCGAGCAGATTGCTACCGGAGAGCAGTTGATCGCATCCGATGTCGAGAAGAATCTGCCCTCGGAGGAGCATATCCGCCAGACAATCGAGAATCTATTCAAAAGCCAGATCAACCCGCAAATTGCCTCGCACGGCGGTCGGGTGGAGTTGGAGAATGTCGAGGGTACGAAGGTCTGGGTACGGCTTGGCGGCGGCTGCCAGGGCTGCGCCTCGGCCAACGTGACCCTGAAACACGGTATCGAAAAGGCGATCAAGGCGATCCTGCCGGAGGTGACTGAGATCCTCGACGCCACCGATCACGCCAGCGGCACCAACCCGTTTTACAAGTAATTCAATCAGGGGCGGGCTTTTATCGGCTCGTCCCGGACTGTATCTCCTGCGCCGATCCGCCGATCTCATTACCGGGTTTTGACTTCAGACGCAGTAAATCTGGTTATAAATCCAACAGATTTCAACCGGGAACATTAATTCCCACTCCTCAAGATTGCCGTATCGCCATACAAAACATAGACTTACACCAATAACACCCCCCTAACAATTTCAGAATTTCTTCCGATAAGCGGGTAAGTTACATCCTGCCCCGACAGGTAGAAGAGAGAAGTTCAAGACCTCAATAATACACCGGAGGAGATTATGTCGTTCGCTCGCAAAACCAACCGTCGTCACCCCCTGCTGATGGCCGCCGCAGTGCTGCTCGTCTTTGTCGCCATGTCGGCCGCAACTGTCCGGGCGGTTTCGCCGCCGGTCAAAGGCGTCACCCTGCCCGAGCATGTCAAGCAATTCCAGTTACTAATCGAAAAATCATACCAGTCGTCGGGCATCGCCTCCCGCCTTCAGGCGATAAAACTGGATCGTGAAGAACGCTCCAAGGCCGGACCGATCCTTGCCGCCGCCACTGTCTCAATGTCGGTGCCGGTGCTGGTCGGATCATACTCGGACAACGCCAACATCTTCAGCGCGGCGCAGTTTCAGACACAACTATTCGGCGCCAATCCGACCGGTAGCATGCACGATTACTATGACGAAGTTTCCTACGGGCAGCTCAACCTGACCGGCACGGTCTACGGGCCATACACCGCCGCCAACACCCAGGCGTACTACGAGGGCGGCGCCAATGGAATGGGCAGTTACCCGACCAACGCGCCCGGGTATATCAAGAGCCTG
>DAOWIC010000041.1 GCA_030641085.1 Calditrichota bacterium | reverse complement strand
GGTCGGCGCAGTTTCGGCCGGTATTGGCTCCGGTGTCGGTTCCGACGGCACCGTTTCCGCCTTTGTGTCTTCCTCTGCGGCCGAGAGGAAATCGATTTTAGGATAGTCCGATTCGGTTTTCTCGGAACCAGTCTCAGGCTCCGTATCCGGGACTATCGCATTTTTCTGCTCGACTGCCTCCTGGATCGATTGCCGGAACTGACGTTCCTTCGCTTTCATCGATTCGAGAATAGCAGCCATTTTGGCTTTCTCCCGCTCGACCATCTCATCAGAGATAGGGACCTCGTCCGGAGGAGGAATGGGAGCCTTGTCGGCCACTGGCGTGTTGGCCTTTGGCTTTTCAGTCTTTGGCGCCACCGCCGGTTTCGGCCTTTCCCTGGGAGGCTCGGCCTTTTTAGGCTCATCCTTGACGGGGGCCGTTTTTCTGGCTTCCGGTTTTGGCGTTGACGATCTCGGTCCGCGGCCAGTGTCCCGGGTACGGCTGCGACTCGGTCGCGGCTTGGGGGTTCTGGCGGTATCGGTCTTCAGATCGGGCGTTTCGCCACTTTCCAGCGCCGGCATTGATTTGCCTGAGATTTCAAACGGCGACGGCGTGCTCTCTTTGGGCCGCTGATAGATCGAGCGTGGTCCGCGACTCTTCTCGGTGTCGCCGGTCCGGGTGGTTCGAGCCGAGGACCGGGCCGGACGCTCCCGGCGCGTTTCTCGTGTCGGCGTTTCTTTGGTGCGCCGCTCGGTGGTACGCGGTTTGCGTTCTTCGGTCTTTCTCGTCGTGCGGGGCTGACGCTCGGTGCGTCGCTTGGCCGGCATGCGTTGTCTTGTCGACGGTGCCGCCGCCCGACGGGCGGTCTTGAATTCAAACGTTTCGCCAACAACGGCCGCACCGACACCATCGCCCAGCACGTTAACTGCGGTTTTGATCGGGTCGAAAAACCAGTCCACAGCCAACAGTAACGGGATCGCAGCCAGAACCCCGTTGGGAAGACCGGCAGCGTTTAAAACCACCGCCAGCATGGCCATCGAAGCGTACGGCATGACAGAAGAGCCGATGGAGGCAAAGAGTGACGCCACCACGATAATCAACACCTGAACAATCGACAGACTGATACCGAACAGTTGGGCCATGAATATGGCCGCCACCGTTAGATAGAGCGCACCGCCGCTGGTGTTGATAATGGAGCCGAAGGTTAACGCAAAGGCTCCGGCACGCTGGTCGACCTGATTTTTGGCAACGACGCAATCATAGGTGACCGGCAAAGTCGAGGCTGACGATGATGTGCCGAGCGCTGTCGAAACGGCAGGCAACATTCGCTTGAAATAGCCCCACGGCGAACGGAAGCCCAACAGTTTGATTGCAAGCGGTAAAACAACCAGCGCCTGAATCAAGAAGGCGATTCCCAGGGTGAGGGAATAGGCGCCGAGCGAACCCAACAGGTTGTCGGCGGTCGGGAGATTCTGCGCGAAAATAGCGCCCACCAGACAGAAGATGCCAAACGGGGCGGCATAGAGCAGATACTGAACGATCAGGCCGAGGGCGTCGTTGGCACTTTTGAAAAACTCGACCAGATTTTTTGCTTTGGTGCCCATAACGGCCAGGGCCGTGCCGGCCAGGACCGACAGGACGACCAGAATCAGCAGGCGTCCGCCACCGGCAATGTCAACCAGCCTCGAGGTGATAGCGTCGAACGTCCCGAAGGTGGGAATGTCCGACATGGTGGGCGGTGTCTGCAGCCCGGCGTTTGCGCCCGGCTGGATCAAATAGACAAGAATAAGTCCGATACCGATAGCCACGCCGCTGGTGGCGAGAAAATACAGGACTGTCTTGCCGGTTGTGCGGCTGATTTTGCCGGGATCACCCATCGCAGCTACGCCGACAATCAGACTGACCACTATCAAGGGAATGATGATGATCTTGAGCGCGTTGAGAAAAAGCAGACCGATAAAGCTGATTGAGAGCATGAAGTCAGGCAGTAGATATCCGAATACTCCACCGAGAATGACGCTCAAAATGATTGCCGGTAAGATGATGCTTGAAACCTTGTTACTCATGTGTCCCTACTTTTTGTATGAACCCGTACATAAAAACCGAATAATGGAAAGCCGGGTTATGCGGCGTTTTGCCGGGAGCGGTCGTGAATTTGGTGGGTGCCTCTTTCCGGTCCGGGTTCGTAACCTCCTGAATTATGTTAAAGACCTCTGGCTTTCAGTTTCTTCCGGCACCCTGACCGCCAGGTCAAAGTAATAGACAGCCGGTCGCAAGAGGGCTGTCTATACAAACTTTAAAGATACGAACTCCCGATCTTAATAGCAATGTTTTTTCCGGGTATGGCTTTTAAATCAATGCCTGTCAACTAATTCGGTGTCGATATCGGCCTTGAGGCCACGCCCCTAAGAATTGGTGATTGTCCGCCGCTGCGCTGTCGATTATATTCAGGCATGGACTTTTTCGACCGGAAAGACCCCGACCAGCCGGATTTTTCGCGCCATACGATCAAGCCCCTGGCCGACCGGATGCGACCCCAGACGCTCGATCAGATGTTCGGTCAGGAGAAAGTGGTCGGTCCCGGGACCCCTTTGCGCAAGGCGATTGAGGCGGATCGAGTCAGTTCGCTTATTTTCTGGGGGCCGCCCGGCTCCGGCAAAACGACCCTGGCTTCAGTGATCGCCAGAACGACCAGGGGGCAATTTGTGCCGTTTTCAGCGGTAACTTCCGGGATCAAAGAGGTGAAAGCGGTTCTGTCTAAAGCGGGTAACTACTATGAACTGAGCGGCCGCCGGACATATGTTTTCATCGATGAAATCCATCGCTTCAACAAAGCTCAGCAGGAT
>DAOWIC010000290.1 GCA_030641085.1 Calditrichota bacterium | reverse complement strand
AATAGCGGTGCAGGGACTTGAACCCCGGACACGTGGATTATGATTCCACTGCTCTAACCAGCTGAGCTACACCGCCATTTATCAAAATCTGTAAGGCACCTAATCTATCAATAATATCGACATAGTCAAGAAAATAGTGACGGGCCGCAATCTCACACCCGTAGCCATGGTTCACATCCGCCGTACCGGTCGATCACGACCCGCACCGGTCAATCACGTTATACATACCGGTCGATCACACGTCGCACACCAAGGATGGCCGTCAATCGAACCTGTCTCAGGGAAATAGAGCGAGCAATTGCGGCGGACTGTCGTATCGTGTTGCGAAATGTTCGGGGATTGGATGGCGGGGGTGAGCTTCAAGGAAGGCGGCGGAGGGCGGTCGGGAAAACCGCAATAAAAAAAGGAGTTCCCCCTCACTGGGAACTCCTTCAACCCCAACTCTTAATCACCCTTCACCGCCATACCATATATTCTGAAGAGTAACTAATACAGTCGAATATTAATCAATTCTTGTGCCGATAGCCGATCTCTCCATGCCAAAGTTAGTATAAACTACACAGTTACAATACAATACAGGCATGAATCGCCAGGGCCGGCTGTCCGCCGATTCTCGGCCAAACGCACTTCCTGCGCTGTGGAGGATGCCTTTACGTTTGAGTGCCTCGCGGTAATGGACTGACATACAACAAAATAGCCGCCCGCAACAAATGCGGGCGGCCAAAGCGTCATTTCAGGCCATCCTGCGGAAATCGTACAGTTTCTGCGCCGTCTACTTCTTCTTCGCCAAATGCACCGCCGAACCGTGCACGTCGTGAGCCGCCTCCATTAGCGATTCAGAAATCACCGGGTGACCGAATATCAGCGAGCCGAGTTGGGTCACGGTCAGACCACGGTTGACCGCCAGAGCCGCGGTGTGAATCACCTCGGTGGCGTGGACGCCGACAATATGAACGCCGAGCAGCTTGTCGGTTTTCTTGTCGCCGATCACTTTCACCTCGCCGGAGATTTCATTCTCGGCGTGAGCCTTGCCGAGCGCCCGCAAGGGGAATTTGCCGATCGCAAGCTCGTGCTTTTCGGCCGCTTTAGCCTCCGAGAGTCCGACCGAGGCTACCTCGGGATGAGTGAAGATCACCGACGGTACGCCAAGGTAGTTGCGCTTGAGATTGCCGCCCAGGGCGTTCTCTACCGCCACCATGCCGTCATGTGTGGCCGTGTAGGCCAGCAGGATATCGCCGCGCACATCGCCGATGGCGTAGATATTATCAATGTTGGTTCGCATGCCCGCGTCGGTCTTGATTGAGCCATTCTTGTTCAGCTTGACGCCGACTTCCTCCAAGCCGATCTCCTCGGTGTTGAACGCTCGTCCAACCGCCACCAGCATCTGGTTCGCCTCTACCTTGCCGCCCCCGGAGAGGGTCGCGCTCACGCCCTCGGGTCCGGGTGTGATCGACTCAACCTTGGTGCCGGTATGCAGCTTGATCTTCATCTTTTTCAACTCACGCTCGAAGAGCTTCGAGGTGGTTGCGTCCTCAAACGGCAGCGCCCGCTCGAGCATCTCGACCACTGTCACCTCAACATCGAGAAGCGAAAGCATACAGGCCCATTCGCAGCCGATCACGCCGGCGCCGATTATCAAAATCGATTTGGGCAGTTGGTCCAACTCGAGCAGATGGTCGGATGTAAGGATCCGCTGACCGTCAACCGCGATTCCGGGGATGCTGGCCGAGCGCGAACCGGTACCGATGATAATGTTGTCCGTCTTGAGAGCTTTTGTGCCCCTGTTTTCATCGACAACCGTAACTTCGTTCTGGCCGGTTATCTTGCCGAAGCCAAAGTGATGATCGACCCCGTGCGATTTGAAAAGCTGGCTGATTCCGCCGACCAGGCCATCGACAATCTTATCCTTGCGCGCCCGCATCGCCAACCAGTCGTAAACCGGAGGCGAAGACAGGTTAATGCCGAAACTGGACGCGGCTTTCATTCGCTTGTATTGCTCCGCCGAGGCGATAAGGGCTTTGGAGGGGATACACCCGCGATTCAGACAGACGCCGCCGAGTTTGTCCGCCTCCACCACCGCTACGCGCGCGCCTTTCATGGCCGCCCGAATACCGGCCGTGTAACCGCCCGGGCCGCCACCGATGATTACTATATTATACTTATCGATTTCCAACCCTCCTTATGCCGGGATATTGTTATGTCCAAGTAAAATGGATTCGAGACCGTTTGGCAAGAGTCGCCGACACAAAAAAAGCCGGCCCCACAAAAAAAGGACCGGCCCTGTCGATATAACTCAGACCGCCTTATGTGCCACTGGCTGAGAAGGTCACGATCACAACTCCGGAATCGACGACGAAGCCCAGGTCGGTGCCGTCGGATCCCGTACCGTAGAAATTCAGCCGCCCCTCCTTGACCAGTTTTTTCAGCACTTTCACGTTTTCCAGATATGTAAACGACTCACCGTAGGTCACGTGCCTTCTCATGGTCGGTCCGGCGGGTATCGTCAGGTTGTCTATAATGATCGTCTTAGTCGTGAGGGCATCAAAGCAGGTAGCGCCGGTGCAAAAGGGATTGTCGGCGTCATCGACCCAGGCGTTGAAAGTCACCGGAAATGCTTCGTTGTTGGTTATCCACAGCTCAAACCCGACCATGTCTATATTGTCGATATCGTCCTTGTGGTCCTCCCAATCCTTTTCGTCGGTAACGTCCACCTGGTAGGCGTAAAATCCTGTCTCGGCGGTAAAGCTGAACGGTTCCGTAACGACAAATGTCCCTGACACCAGGCAGCCGACAGCGAGCAGAACAATCGCCGCCACGCCGGTCATCAATAATCCGTTTCGATATTTCATAACCGTTACCCCCTACTGCCCGAAGTGGAAGTTCACCCCGGTGAAGATGGCGATCGATTTCTTGGAGCCGCCACCCTCGGAGGGGATTAAGATGAACAGTCCACGGGCGTCAATGGCCACCTGTGGCGTGAGACCGAACTCGAGCCCGAGTCCGCCCGACCAACCGATGTCGGATTCATCCTGCCCGGTTTGATCTCGTTTGATTTTGTAGCTGCCGACGCCGACAATGCCGAAAACACCGACCTTGCTGAACGGTGTGCCGACAAGCGCATCAACGCCAAATGCGGTTACTTTGGATCCGTCCAAGTCGGCCGTAAATTCGTCAAAGCTGGGATCGCCGTACTTGGAAAAATGCAGCCGCGGTTCCAGTGTTATCATAGGCGTCAAGCTGACTCTCCCCCTGATGCCCAGAATGTTTCCCTGGTCCTGATCATCCTGCACAATCGGAATCTCCAGACCGCCAAAGGCGCCGACCCCAAAGCGCGGCGTGACGGCTAAAGACAACTCGGCCATCAGGAACAGGACTGTCATCAACAAAACAGTTCTCTTCATGGATTTCCCCCGTTTGATACAATTGAAATGGCATTTATGGCTAAACGTATCCAAAAACCGTTTTGTTTGCTACTCGGGCTGACAATGATGCGACTTCGGCGGCCGCTGACTGCTCCAAGTGACCATCTTCCAACAAATTGCCTTGTGGGTCAGGACGTTTAAAAAAAAGCCGCCCGGTTGCCAAAATAGGACTTGACATGATCGCCTATTCTATTATGTTATCCCGCTTTTATTAAAGTTAATAGTTGCTTTTATTAAGACTTTTTTGGCGGGGATAATTACGGCGATGGATATCAACATCGGCAAAAAGATTAAAGCTTTACGGCTGGCGTCGGATCTGACCCAGGAAGAGTTGGCCCAGAGGGCCGGACTCACCGGCGGCTTTATCTCGCAGGTTGAGAACGAGAAATTCCAGACCTCGATCTCAATCGATTCGCTGTCGGATATTCTCGATGTTCTCGGCGTGAGTCTGGCCGAGTTTTTTGCGGAAAGCGACGGGCCGCAGGTGGTATACAGCCCAGCCGACCGGGTGCCTATCGACGGCACCGGCGCCGAAAGTTTCGAGCTGTTGATTCCCGGCTCCACCAATACCATGATGGATCCCAGTGTGGTCGAATTGCTGCCGGGCAAGGCGCTCGAAGAGAGAGACCCGCATCCGGGAGAGCAGTTCGGCTATGTTCTGCGCGGGACGATCACGCTGGTCCTGGCCAAGAAAGAATACCAGGTAAAGAAGAGCGGCTGCTTCTATTTTGAAGCCAACAAGCCGCATCAAATAATGAATAAAAGCGGCAAACCGGCGTCCTTTTTGTGGGTGACCTCGCCGCCGCAAATGTAAACCCTCAGTCTTAAACCGGTAAAGGAGGGATTTCAGATGAAGATTCTTGGACGACATCTGATAGTCGAATTCAGCGACTGCAACAAGTCGATTCTAAACGATACGGACTTTCTTGAAAAGCACATGAACGAATCCGTTCGACAATCCGGCGCCACGATCGTAAAAAGCGTTTTTCACCGGTACAACCCGCAGGGAGTCTCCGGCGTGGTGGTCATTGCCGAATCGCATTTCTCGATCCACTCCTGGCCGGAGTATGGGTATGCGGCGCTTGACTTCTTCACCTGCGGCGAGGCGGTGGACCCGTACAAGGCGTGCGAATACATGAAAGAGCAGCTCCAGTCGGCCAGCGTTCAGATTACCGAGCACAAGCGCGGTATGCCGAGCGATACCGACGAAATCATCAGCCACAAGACAGGCTCGCAAACCTTCACGCCCTCACCGTCCGGGAAAATGGCGGCAGAGCTATGACACGCTCGGTAAGTTTTGCTTCGATGGAGCAGACCGCCCGCCGCCGCGGTCTCGATCCGGGCATGCTCCGCGAGTTGTTTGATCGCAAACACCTCGATACGCCGCTGCTGCTGCTGTCACGCAGTGAGATCGGCCGCAATTTTGAAGCTCTGAGGCAGGCTTTGCCGCGAGTTCAGATCCACTACGCGGTCAAGCCGAACAATCACGAGGCGTTCATCAGGGAAATCTACGGTCGCGGCGGGAATTTCGATGTCTGTTCCGCCGGTGAGATCGAACCGATCCTCAAGACCGGGATCGACCCGGCCACGCTGGTTCACTCACATCCGGTCAAATCGGTAAGTGAGTTCGACTACGCTGTGGGCCAGGGAGTTGAAGTTTTTGTCATTGATAACGCCGAAGAAGTCAAAAAGCTTAAGCGGTACGATAAGAAGCTGAAGGTACTGGTTCGCTTTCGAATCAACACCAACACCCGGGCGGTGGTCAACTTGCAGTACAAGTTTGGCTGCCAGGTAGATGAGGTCCTCGACCTGGCGCGACAAATCGAACAGGCCGGCCACGAATTT
>DAOWIC010000317.1 GCA_030641085.1 Calditrichota bacterium | reverse complement strand
GCCTTCTTAGCAGTTTCATCATTCTGCCGACCATCCTCCGCCAGCTCATACACCATGTTGAATACCATCTCCATAGAGTAATGTTGTTCGCCGTCAGATAGATCGATCCCGAGACGCTCTTTCACAAACGGAAAGAACCTGTCCCACCCGTAAGTCTTCTCGGCCAACACCTCGTGGAAAAACGTCGCATCCAACGGTGGAAGCGGGTGATCTCCTCTTGCTTCCTTCTGAGCCAGCACTGCCTCCGCCTCGGCTCGCGATGCCCCCGCCCCAAGCAATAATGTAACTTTCATGAAATCCCCTCCCTCGTGTGTGCCTCAGTCGATCCCCTCTTCCTCCTCGATCGGAGGATTGGCGTGCTCCTCCTCGAAAAAGAGCGGCTTCTCGGCCGAAATGTCGTGCCGGTCCTTAATCTGGCGAATGGCGACATAACCGCGCGCCTGCGCCGTGGCGATGATCGACAGCATGTAGCCGTAGATCGAGGCGAATATCAGAAAAAGCATGACCGTCATGACATACCCGGCCGCCTCGCCGGTGCCACCGCGGGTCCAGCCGGAGGTGGAGATCGACCAGTCGACCCCGGCGAAAACATTGAGCGTGTACTGGACGAAATCGGATTTGACTGGAATGTGCGACAGGCCGGATTTGATCAGGCGCTCCATCTTGTCGCCGCCGCCGATCTGGGTCGCCCAACCGATAAACTGCACCGAACGATAGCAGAAATAGGCATACACGAAGCCGCACACTTTGGCCGCCACCAGCGAATAAAGCGTGTAAAGGCCCCAGCGAACCGGCTGACGAATGATGGTCGAGAAGGTTTCGAGAATGACCGAGAATGATTCACCGGTCCGCTCCGCCGCCGCCACCGCCGGCATGAGCACGACCGACAACTGGAAGACCAGAAAGACGAACAGGGTCAGGATGGCGACAATAAAACCGGGCATGACGAAAGTAATGCTGTAAAGCCAGTCGCCGATTATGGGAATGCGACAGATCAGCCCCAGCAGAACATAGAGCAGAATAATAAAGGCGATAAAGACGATAATCGCCAGTTCGGAAAAGAGAATCTGCGGCAGTCTCTGAAAACTGAACCGGATCGCCTTGAAGGCGGACAGGAAGCGGTTGCCGCGCACCGCCTCAATATCGATTATCGCGACCGCCATAAAGCCGAGCATCAGGCAGAGCACCGCCAGCAGGGCACCGACGATAAACACAATCTGGGCGATCGTATTGGAGAAGGCCAGCTTGAAAAAGGGCGTCAGGCCGTAGGCGGAATAGACAAATCCGAGGTTCTCACCCTGGACCGCCAGGGCGATATAAGTAAAGATATCGTACACGACCAGCCCGAGACAGATGAAGAAGGTCATGGCGAAAATCTTCTTGGCCGACAACGCCCGCGCCGGCGCCCGGAGCACATCGATAAAATTGAAGTGTGGTGGGCTTTCCATCTGCCGTAATTTGGATTTTTGCCCGATTCATGTCAAGCTAATAATCGAGGCCCGTTTATACTATTGACCCGGCGGTTCGGGCTGCTATATTGTGGTAATACGTGCTCGCGCCAATCTCAGCGGAAGGGGAACGACATGATCCGCATCCGATCAACTGCATTGACACTTGTAATATTGCTGATAATCTCGGCCTCAATCCATGCCGATACCGGTTTCTTCATCGACGGTGGCTTTGTGGGGCAGCGGATGAACGGCACCGGCGACGTGACTTATACTACATATGAATCCGGCTTCGACCTTCCCCGCGATGCCGCCGATTACGTGGTCTTTACCTATGATTTCGACGTTACCAAATCAGGTATTGACGGCAGTGCCGGATATAGCTGGGATAATCGACTGCTGGGCGGTTTTACTGGAACGGTTGGTTATCGCCTGTCGCATCGTTTTTCCGCAACCGTCTCGTATTCCATCTTTCGAACCAAAGAGGGCCTTGTCGAATATGGCGAGCAGGATGGCTGGGACGATGGTTATGACAAATATCGAGTTGACCAGAGCCGGGTGCGGATAATGGGGCAGGGCTACATATATCGTTCGCTGTTTCTCACCGGCGGGGTTGAGTTTACCGGCCTCGACGTCAAAATCGAGTACGAACATGTCAGTCGCGGAATTACCAGAGCCGACCAGTTTGAGGATAATTACGACATGTCCGGCGTGGTGGTCGGGCTGGGCTGGGAGCAACCGGTGTGGACCAAGGCCGCGATAGTCGCGGTCGGCACTTACTCGTTTACAAGCTATACCAACAGTGAGTTCATATTGAATACGGTGCGCGAAGAGATTGACATCGATTTCGGCGGATTTGACTTAGCGGTCGAACTGCGGTATTACTTGAAATAGATCAGACGTGGAATTCGACTATATCGCCGTCGGTTAGGTGGAAATCGCCCCGCACCCGCTGACCGTCGAATTTCCCCTCCCCCCACACTTTGGCGAACTTGAGCTTCTCGGCGAAATCCTTGTGCAGGTCAACCGCCGCCTCCTCGACTGTCCCGCCTATCGGCAAAATCACCGGGTTTGAGAAATCCGCCTCCTTGCCGACCGGCTTGGTGTAGACCCGCATGATCGACAGCCCCTCAAACACCATCACCTTGAACGCGTCCAGACTTTCGTCATCGAGAATCGAGGTCGCCACCATCGGGAAATCGGGAAACATCACGGTCAGCTTCGCCCGCATCGCACCGTCCTCGTCCTCGTACTCCTTGTGGGCACAGAGGACCGCCTTTTTAAACGAGAGCCTCGGATCATCCGGCTTTTCGGTCACCTCGGCCTTGAGCAGGATGCGTTTCTCCTCCAGTTTGTCGAGCACGAATTTGAGATCATCGAGCATACTCGGCGCGCCCAGATCGGCCACGAGCACGATCAGGTCGGAGTTGCGGACCAAACCGCTGAGGTAATTCTCGTACGATTCGGGCGAGATCGGCGGGGTGTCGATCAGTTGAATCTGGACCGTCTCGTAGGTCATCATGCCCGCCAGCGGTTCGCGCGTGGTGTAGGGATAGTCGGCCACCAGCGGTTTGGCGTGAGTGAGGGAGTCGATCAGCGATGACTTGCCGCAGTTGGGCGGGCCGATCAAAATCACCTGCCCGGCGCCCTCTTTGTCGATATGATCGTGAGTGGGCGCCTGCCGGTCACCATGCGATTTGGCGTCGCCGACGATCTGTTTTTTCAGCTTGGAGATTTTCGCTTTCATCTCCGCCTGGAGCTTATCGGTGCCCTTATGCTTGGGCATCCTCCTGAGCAGTTCCTGGGCCAGACGCAGCTTTTCCCGGGGGTCACGTTCAGCTTTGAACTCGCGTTCAAGCTCGTAGTATTGTGGGGGCAGATTCGCCGGCATATTTAAATACTAATACATTGGTTATCTCAACGCAAGAGGGACGTGGGACGGGGGACGATGCGCTGTGCACGGCAGGTGCCCTCACCTGCCGCGATATGGCAAAGTAGGTCGGTGTTCCGGAGGGCGCGAAGAGGCCCAGAACCCCACACATTGACACAAAAAAGGATTTGACAGAAAGTCGACTAATCCGTTCATTATTAACGGGAAGCGTGGAAACCGGCTAACGGATTCCGCGCGACATCTCTGAAAACGACATCCAACCATAACATCCGAATTGTCGTGGCTGACATCGGTAGCCATCGGGTTGGTGCAAAGCGCTCTGTGTGCCGGTCAGGGCGTCTAACGAGGAAAGGAGGATTATGCGAGGTGTAATAATCAGACTATCATTTGCGCTTTTGATAGGATGGTGGCTTTGTTTCGTGATGCTTGCCTGTAACGACGAACCGGTTGGCCCGGTGCCAGTGAAAGACTACGTGTTTTATTTCAACGATGGAGGATATGCCGACCGATATTATCGCTACTTTTCGGAATCCGAGCGAGCCGATTCCCTGATAATTCCTTATTCGTCATACAATGGACTGGCCGTCAGCCCGGATGGTTCCCGATTGTACATCTGCGACGGCACCCTGACGGTAGTCCTGTCCACCGACTCCTTTGATGTCATCACAGAAATCAGCTGCCAGTCCGCCGAGAACGTGAGCGTGTCTCCTGATAATCGATATGTGGGCATTATAGGAGATGGCCTGCAAATTCTGCGTACCTCTGACTACTCGCTGGTTTTCCATGATACCGACGATGTGCTGCGCGGCATTTTCTCCGCGGATAGCAGGCGGTTCTTTTGCGTAGGCGGATGGGCGGGTGATGGTTCGGGCATGCCTTATGTATACAGCGTGAACTTGGCCGACCCATCATTCCCAGTCCAGAGGCGGACTTTTTCAGACGGAGGCGCCTGGCGAATTGTGCCTGCTGTTGACGGGAGTAGGTGGTTTTTGTTTCTTAAATATTCTACTTTCGGGTACGTGTTCGAAGTATATGATGTTTCTAAAGACTCTATCATTTTCCGGGACTTTCTCACTCCGGGGGCCGGTGATATTGAGGTTACGCCCGACGGGAAGTATGCCTTTTACAGCAACCCGGGTACAATAATGGTGGGCCCGCCGCCCCCATCGGAATTTACGGTGTTTGATATCGAAGCAAATGCAATTCACCAGATTGTAAGTACCGAAGAATCTGCAGGTGGCACATCCACATATTTGCCGGTAGGAAATTTGGCGATCACACCCGATGGTCGCAAACTCGTGACCGTCAGGGGACCTACGGGAGGAGACTTCCTGGTCTTCGATGTCAACGCCATGAAAATCGACAAGCGCTTTAACCTAGGCAACCTAGTTTGGCTTTGGAATGT
>DAOWIC010000355.1 GCA_030641085.1 Calditrichota bacterium | reverse complement strand
GTCATTCGGACCGTCGCCCTGGATATGGTCTGCGACCGTCATAAGGCTGTTGGCCGGACTGGTCGTAGTAGTATCAACCGTCAGGCTTTCTATCGGCTTGCCGTCAAGCGACGATATAAAGACCGTCACCAGCCGCCCGGCGCCGGCTGGGAGATTGATATAGGTCGGCCCCAGGTTGGCAATCATGCCGAGTGTCACGCACTGGATCGAGGTGTCCGCCCTGAATCCCTTGAAGGCAAACTGATCCACGCGTCCACCGGTGTAGATGGCCGAGT
Organism: Calditrichota bacterium; assembly: GCA_030641085.1. Lineage (GTDB taxonomy): Bacteria > Zixibacteria > MSB-5A5 > GN15 > FEB-12 > DAOWIC01. The sequence continues at coordinate 5,528 of DAOWIC010000355.1, read as the reverse complement.
CGGCGACAATTCGGTTCATCTTGCCGGCGTCGATCTTCAGCGGAACCGAAAGTCCCACCACCCGCTGGTCATTGGAATAGTTTACGGTAACCGTCCAGGTCATATCATTGATCTTGTCCAGATCGGCATAGACGGTGTCGAGCGTGCCGAATTGGTCGATCTGGGCCGAGACCACGGCCGGGACCATCAGCAACACTGCGATCAGAAAGACTTTCTTTAGCATCAGCTTCATCGCTCCTCCACTATGGTTTTGATTCAATTTATTGTACTCAATCGTTCGCAAAAGGATCCGCAACTTGTGGCCCCTGTTCGATCTCGGCCAGGCGGGTTCTCAGCACAGCCATCAGCGAATCCGCCTTTTGCGGGTTGTCAAGCTGGTTTTTGTGAATATCAGCCGCTTTCAGCCCCGCCTGTCGACCGGCCTTTGAGGTCGGGAATTTGTTGAAAATCGACAGTAATATGTCCGCCGCCTGCTCCCAGCGGTCGCTCCGGCCGTAAAGGTCGGCCTTGTAAAGCAGCGCTCGGGCCTCCAGCGGTGTTCCGGCGTTGGTTGTAATCAGGCGGTCGAAATGATTCAGCGCCCTGTCGAACCAGGCCTGGGCCTCGCGGTCTCTTTTCTCTTTGCGGTAATGGTCGAACAGATATATCAAGGTAACCATCGCTTCGGACGAACCGCGATATTTCTCGATCAACAGACCATACTCCTGTTCGGCGCGGTTCCATCGCTTGTCAAACTCAAACGATCGGGCCAGAGTATACTGGGTCAGCGGTGTTCGGGCATAGAAATCACCGTAATCATTCTTGAGTCGCTTTAAGATATTCCTCGCCTCGTTGTAATCTTCCTGCTCCATGCGCACGAGATCGATCTTGAACAGCACGCCAGCAAGGGCTTCGTCATCCTCGGGATCAATGCGCTTCATGACATCATCGTATAAGGCAAGGGCGGTGTCGAAACGGTGCAACTCGGAGCCATAGATGTCGGCGATTTTCAACTGGATCGTGAGGTAGCTCTGGTGGGCCGGATCGGCCAGCGCCGCCAATTGGGCCAGCTCCTTTTCCCACTGACCGACATCGTCATAAAGCAGCGACAGATTGGCCCGGCTGGACAGCGCCAGTCGACCGGGGTCGGACTCGTTTAAGAAGTTCAGGTAGTAGGTTTCGGCGCGATTGAACTCATACGCCGCGGCGTCTTTGTCGCCCAACAGCGTAACCATCCGGAATACGTGTAGCGGCAGATTGAATACATCAAAGACGATATCTCCGACCGGGTCCAACGGCGGGGCGAAATTGTCGACGGCGTGGTTGTAGATTGTCAGGGCACTGTCCCATTTGCCGGAGGCCTGCATCGTCTTGCCCAGTTCGACATAGCTGCTCATCAGCAAGTGCTCTTCCAGTGGAACATCCGCGACAAGCCGGCTGATTACCACCGCCGAACTGTCGAATTTGCCGGCGGTGTAGAGCAAACCGGCAAGGCGCATGGTGGTTTCGTGCTCGAGGAAAACCAGTTCGTGGTATTCGACCGGATATTGCTTTGGGTCGACCTCATCAAGGGCATCGAAAAGGAACTCGGCCAGATCGTTGTAGTCACCCGCAATCTGAAACGCCTGACCCGGCGAAAACCTTTGGAAGGCCTGCGCTTCACCCAGCGCCTTCTCCGCCGTGTGCAGCCGTCGCTCGGCCTCGTATCGGAGGCGTACAGCCGGGTTATCCGAGCATGAAAGCAGGGTCAGGACTCCCAGCAGACAGGTCGGAATAAGCAGTGACTTGAAAATGGTCATATCTTTACTTTTATCGGAAGTTAAAGGTCGCCATAAATATGTCGTTGGAAATATATGTTTTTTAAAATGCGGGTTCAAGCGCAATTTTGGCTTATCAGGAGAGTCGCGGGCAGAAAAAAAGGCCGCACCGGCGGCCTTGAGCTGTATGTTGCCGATTACGATCCTCATTTGGCGTTATGTCTCAGTATCCCGGAATCTCCACAAGATCGCGGCAGATTCGACCCGGCCGACATTTGAAAAAGGATTTACCGATGAGCGACAGGATCAAGAACGGGTCGAAGGTTCGCCTCGCGACAACAGTACCAGCCCCGGACCGCAAGAGTTTTCAGCCGGTAGGAGAGGTTAGATCGATGCTCTCCTGTTCGACCGAGGATATTTACACCGGGCGCTATCGCATGAAGCTGTATCGCTTTCTGGTGGACAATCTTCCGGCGATCAGCGCCTGTTTATCGACGTGGGTGCGCCTGAGCGCCGCCCCGGGGAAGTTCGAGATAATCGAAGCGACCGATGACCGGACGGCTCGTCGGGCCGAGGCCCGGCTTGAGCGTTTCGCCGAACGCGTTTACCTGAACCCGTCCGGCCACGACGGCAGTCTGGTAACATTCCTGGTCGAGCTGTTCGGACAGTTGTATCGTGACGGTGTCTTCGGCGGAATTCTGACCGTGCACCGTGACGGCTCCGGGGTGGATCGGTTCATCCCGGTTGACGGATCCGATCTGGCCTTGAAGGATTCCGGCGCCCGGAGGCGGGTAGTCCTGAGATCAGACTCTCGCGATCTCGGTCTGGATCGCCCGGATTTTTATTTCATTCCGTTCAACAGCGATATCAACCATCCGCTCGGACGCTCGATCTTTCAGGCGGTGCCGTTTGTGGCGTACATTGAACGCCAATTGGTCGATGATATGCGGCGCGCCAGTCACAATTCCGGCTTTCACCGGCTGCATGTTAAAGTAACGCCGCCCGAACGGACCGCCGGCGAGTCGGACAGCGCCTACATTGAACGGATCAACAGCTACTTCGATTCAACCGTCTCGATGATCAAGTCCTGCGAGATCGACGAAAACCCGGTCACCTGGGATAATATCAGCATCGATTATATTGGACCGGAAAATGTTCGCTCGGTAACCAACGGCTGGTTTATCAATCACCGAGCGATGATTGAAGAGATTTGCGCCGGCACCAACCTCGCGCCGTATCTTCTGGGCTATTCCTACGGCGCCACGACCACCTGGGCCTCGTTCAAGTTTGATCTGGTCATGCGCCAGGTGAAATCGGTGCAGGCGGAGGTGGTGGCGTTTCTGGAATGGATGGCGCAGATCGATCTCAGCCTGGCCGGACTGGATGTTAAGTGCCGGTTTGCATTCGACAATACGCTCGCCTACCAGGCGGCCGATCAAACGCGTGTGCTCTCAGGGCAGGTCGACAATATCCTGCGCCTGTACGAGGCGGGGCTGATCGACAAAACAACGGCGCGTCGAAAAGCGGGCGACCTGATATAGCCACACCATCCAACCTACCTGACTGGCGCCGCGGCCTGACCGATCCGGTCCGGTTCGCCGTCGATGTTCTCGGCGTGACCCCTCATCCGGGGCAGGCTAAGTGGCTGACCAACTCCAACCGGCGGCAGAACCTGCTGGTGACCGGTAACCGCTGGGGAAAGAGCTTTGTCTGCGCGGTCAAAATCCTCCATCACGCCATCTACCGCGTCCGCAAACTGAGCTTCGACCGGGGCAAGTATCGTATTGTCACCGCCTCGATCACCCAGGACCAGGCCGATATCGTCTTCAACCAGGTAGTCCGGCTGGCTCGCGAGTCAAAACTGCTCGAGCCGCTGATTCTGTCGCTTACCCGGACACCCTACCCGCGGCTGCTTTTTTCCAACGGGGCGGTGATCGAGGCGCGCTCGACCCAGAACCGCGGCGAGTACCTGCTCGGCAACGACTACGATCTGTTCATCTTCGACGAGGTCGCCTTTGAGACCGACCCGGATTACGTGGTCGAGGAGGTGATCCAGATGCGTCTGGCCGACCGCGAGGGAAAGCTGGACCTGGTCTCGACACCTAACGGCCGCAACTGGTTTTATTTGCGGGCGCGTGAGATTATGGACAGCGGGCGGCCCGGCTATTTCCAAAGCGGTGACACCCGCGAGAACTGCTACATCTCCTCCGAGGCGATCCGCGAGCGGATGGACAATTTCTCCGAGCGTCGGGTCCAGCAGAATATCATGGGCCAGTTCGTCGACTGCGGGGGAGAAATTATCCGTGGCGAGTATGTCGATCGTGCCCTGGTAACCTGTCCAAACGATTCACCGACCACTCAGTCCGGATGCGCGCGCATCTCTGGCTGGGACCTGGCGCGCAAAAAGACCGCCACCGTCGGTATTACGGTGGAAGTTGTCGATGGTTTGGCGCGGGTGGTGCAGCTTGAGCGGATGCGCCGTTTTGACTGGAACGTGGTGATCGAGAAGATCAAACGACGGCAGGAGGAGTTCCCGGGCCAGTTGATTGTGGACGCTACCGGCCTTGGCGATGTTGTGGTTGAGCAACTGGCCGCTTACAATCCAACCCCGGTGATCTTTACCGAGACAACCAAGGCGGAGCTGCTGACCAATGTCGAGTTGTTTCACGCCCGGGGCCTGATCCGGTATGAGCGGTGGGAGTTGCCCGACGGTCCGGGACGGCTCTGGTCGTTGGAGGACGAACTGAGGCGGGCAAAATGGGATAATAACAACGATTGCGATGCTTTAATGGCGCTTGCGCTGGCCCTCTGGCCATTGCGTCGGCGACCGACGACTCACATTTCGCCGCGTGTGGGAAAGGTATGAGCGGTTGAATAGAAAACGCCCTCCGAAGCGGTGCCGGAAGGCGTTTCTTGGGGGAGGAGTGTTGGGACCGAATATTACAAATGCTTCCGGCGCCTGAACAGCAGCAGGGAACCGAGGCCAGTCGAAATCAAAATCAAAGATGAAGGTTCCGGGGTCGCCGTAGGCGTCCGGGGAGCGATGTCGTCAACAATAGCCAGATCATCCGTGTATCCGGAGGCATCGCCAGAGCCGGAACTTGACAGAAATGGACTATAGGGGTTCTGATCTGTGGGGTTGTCCGCCGGTTGCGAAGCATCTTCCACCGACAAAGGCTGTTTCACAGTAAGATCGAAACCCTCTACATCCGAAAACGTAATCGTCATGGCCAGCACGAAGATAACAATCGCCAGAACCCATTTCAGCAGACCAACAGTCTCTCGTGTTTTGTATAACGTCATAATCACACCATCCGGGCGAGGTTCTAAGTTTCAGTTCAATCACCCCAAGTGCAAAGGGTGTGCCGAATTATTGCCTGACAGCATCCACATAGTTCAAGTCTCCGAACAGCAGGCAAATAGAGATCATTGTATCCGAATGATGCGCGATTTTTGCGCTGGTGAATATGGGCAAGCGCTTGCGCAAAAAACGTGGTGATCTGCTATTGATTTCAACCTCGCCGTAGTTAGCAAAGCCATTTTTTACGGAGGTATAATGGACGTTAGTTTGGGCAGAATAACCGCTCACCTCGCAGATCCGGTCGAAAACAGGCTGAAAGAACTGGTTCAGGCGATAAATAACAATATTGCTCCGCCCGCCGCCGTGACTGAGGAGGATGTCTATATCCGGGCGATGTATATCGCCTCCGATGAAGTAAACAGTTTCGGCGGCAGGTTCCCCTCCGACGAGTTGGAACACCTGGCCCGGCTGATTATCGACTCGCCCGTGAT
>DAOWIC010000163.1 GCA_030641085.1 Calditrichota bacterium | reverse complement strand
TACTTACCAATCCCACGACCGCGGGAGTGATGGCGTCATATGCCTCTCTGGGCGATGTTATCCTCGCCGAACCGAAAGCGCTGCTTGGCTTCGCCGGACCACGAGTGATTCAGCAGACAATCGGGCAGGACCTGCCCGAGGGATTCCAGTCCACCGAGTTTTTCCTCGAGAGAGGCTTTGTCGACCGGATCGTCAACCGCAAGGAGTTACGCACCACCGTTATCAAATTGCTCCAGTATATGTGGAGAAAATAATGCCGGGACATTCGTATGGGGCTGCGGAAAGGTTTATCCTTTCTCGCGAGTTTTTCGGCATGAAACTCGGGCTGGAAAATATCTCCGAATTTCTCGCGTCGATTGGTTCTCCCCAGGCAAAACTCCAGACAATCCATATCGCCGGCACCAACGGCAAGGGTTCCACGGCGGCGATGCTCGATGCTGTCCTGCGCGCTCAGGGATACAAGACGGGGCTGTTCACATCGCCGCATCTGGTAAGCCTGCGCGAGCGGGTGTGCGTTGACGGTCGTCGCATTCCGACTCGGTCGGTGACGGCGTTCATTGATCGTTACCGCAAGGTTCTCTGCCAGCGGAAGCTTTCTTTTTTCGAATTGATCACTGCCATGGGGCTTTATTATTTCGCCCGCGTTGGGGTTGATATCGCCGTGATTGAGACCGGTCTCGGCGGACGGCTCGATGCCACCAATGTGCTGAATCCGATTCTTACTCTGACGACCGACATCAGTCACGATCATGTCGAGATTCTCGGTTCAACGGTGGCAAGGATTGCCGCCGAGAAAGCCGGTATAATCAAGCCGTCGGTACCGCATCTGACCGGAATTCTACCCGCTGCCGCCGACCGCGTGATCCGGCGACAATGCGAAAAGCTTAACGCGCCCTACTACCGCCTGACGCCGCAGGAGTTTCTGCCGCGACCGGATAAAATGAGCTTCGATTTTTCCAGCAACGGCCTTGCTATGCAAAACCTGCACCCATCGCTTATCGGCGGTTGCCAGTTGAAGAACTCGGCCCTGGTTGTCAAAGCGGCCTCGATACTCAACGACTCCGGGCTGAAAATATCTCGTCGGGCTATCCGCGAGGGGATAGGTAATACTCGCTGGCCGGGACGGTTTCAGGTGCGGCAATACCAGCGCAAGCCGACCCATGTTTTTGATGTTTGCCACAATACCGCCGGCGTCAGGGCGTTTGTCGAGTCGTTTGAGGCGGTCTTCCCCGGCAGGAAGGCGTTTGTGCTTGCCGGCCTGGTAAAACGCAAAGAGCACCAGAAGATGTTTGACCAACTTTCGGCCATCGCCCACGGCTATTCGCTCGTACCGTTAAAGACCGGACGATCCACCGATCTTGCTGAATTGATGCGAACGGTAAACTGGCGCGGCGTGCCCTGTCGCAAATTCGGATCGCTCAAAACCGCCTATTTTAACCTTTTGCAAACATGCACACCTGACGATATTATAATTGTTATCGGCTCGCATTATCTTGTAGGCGAATTCTTCGACAAGTATGGAATAAAATGAGCGCTGCCAGAGAAGGTAGAAATCGAAACCCACTCACCGGGCAAGATAAAACCGGGGACAACCCCGCTTCAGGTCTCGGCACCGGCCGCGAAAGCGGTCCGCTGGAGCAGGTTGATCTTCGGCAAAAAATCACCGGTCTGACCGAGACCAATCGCCAGCTCAAGCGCAAGATATTCGACCTTTACACCATCTTCGAAATCAGCCGTAACTTCAACTCGGTGCTGGACTACCACCTCCTGCTCGACACTTTTATCTTTACCTCGCTGGCCCAGGTGGGAGCGTCCAAGGCAGCCATCTATCTTGAACGGCATGAACCGGGCGGCGGGTATGTGTTGACCCGAAAGAAAGGCTCGGGGAAATTCCCGGCCGATGACCTTGCCTTCGAAGAGGACTCGCGCCTGATCAACTATTTGGCCAAGCTGAATCGTCCGGTGGCGACCGGTGATCTCAAAGGCGATATCGCCACCTCCGCCGAGAAGAAAATCCTGAAACAGTTCCAGTCCGGTCTGGCCGTGCCGCTGATTCACCAGACTTGCCTGAGCGGAATCCTGTTGGTGGCGGACAAAATGTCGGGCCGTGAGTTTCGCATGGACGACATTGAATTCCTGTCGATTCTCGCCAGCCAGATATCGGTCGCGATTGAAAACACACGCCTTTACGAGGCGGAGAAGGTGGCCACCAAGCAACTGCGCTCCGCCCAGCAACAACTGGTGCAGTCGGAACGCCTGACCGCCCTGGGTGATATGTCGGCTAAGGTGGCACACGAGATCAACAACCCGCTCGGCATTATCAAAAACTACCTGTTGCTGATCCGTCGGGCGATTGATCGCAGCGGTCAGGCTGAGGAATACACCGAGATTGTCAGCCAGGAGATTGACCGTATCGCTCGCATTGTCAAGGAGTTGCTTGATTTCCACCGCCCTAAGGGAGTGAAATTCGAAAAAGTCGATCTGGCCGCCATTTTAGAGGACGTGCTAATCCTGATGAGCCGCCAGTTTGAAAGCAAGGGCATCGAACTGATAAAGGACATTGATCCCGACCTGCCCCTGATTGACGGCTCGCCGGAAAATCTCAAGCAAGTCTTTTTGAACATCATCATCAATGCCGTCGATGTCATGAGCGAAGGCGGCACCCTTGCGGTCCAAGTGCACCGCGCCGACAAGGAATTGTCAATGAAATTCTGCGACACCGGGCCGGGCATTTCACCGGAGATAATCCCTCGCATCTTTGAGCCGTTTTTCACCACCAAAGGGCATGAGAAGGGCACCGGACTGGGACTTTCTGTCTGCTACGGCATAATAAAAAAGCACGGTGGGACGATAGTATTTAACAATATCGACACTGGCGGGTGTTTTCAGATAAGAATGCCGCTTAAGCAGCGTGCCGGGAAGCAGAAGAATGCATAACGAAAAGATTATAGTCGTCGACGATGAAAAGAGAATGTGCGATTCCCTCTCGACCCTTCTGGTCGATGACGGCTACCGCGTGGACACGTACCAGGATTCCTTCGAGGCCGCCCAGGCTATTCGTGCCGGCGATTACGAACTGGTCATCACCGATATCAAGATGCCGCAGGTCGACGGACTCGAACTGCTTTCCATCGTCAAGGAAGTTGATGCCGATGTTCCGGTGATTCTGATGACCGGTTACGCCTCGCTTGACTCGGCGGTCGAGGCCATTTCCAAAGGGGCGTATGACTATCTGCTGAAACCGGTCGAGTTTACGCATTTGCAACTGGCGGTTAATCGCGCACTGGAAAAAAGGCGGTCCGACCGCTACCGGCTGAAATTGGTCGAAGAGCTAAGAACCTCCAACGAGACGTTGAAACGTCGCATGAGCGAGCTTAACGCCCTGTACCAGGCCGGAAAATCGATCGGTTCAACCGCCAATCTTCAGGAACTGCTGCGCCAGATTGTCTCGCTGGCGGCCCGGGTGACCGAATCCCAGGTCGGCTCCATTATGCTTCTGGACGACAAGCGGGAGTTT
>DAOWIC010000082.1 GCA_030641085.1 Calditrichota bacterium | reverse complement strand
CTGGAGATAACTTTCGACGACAACCTGATCGACCTGGTGACAACCCGGATTCACGGCCACCGGCTGAAGATATCATGCGAAGAGAACTACCGCTCCCGCCGCGGCTGCCGGATTGATATCACGGTGCCGGAGCTTGAGCGAGTCAAGCTGACCGGGTCGGGCGATATCGATATCGTCAATCTCGACAACGAACGTTTCGAGTTTTATCTCTCCGGTTCGGGCGATATGCGCGCCGAGGGCGAGACCGAAGAGTTGATTGTCAAGGTATCCGGCTCGGGCGATATCAACACACGCGAACTTGAGGCCAAGTATGTCGACGCCCGGGTGAGCGGCTCCGGCGATATCAAAGTCTATGCGGTCGAGAGTATCGACGCCAAGGTGACCGGCAGCGGTGATATCGATATCTGGGGTCATCCCGAAGATATCCGGCGACGCGTGACTGGCTCCGGCGACATTTCGCGGCGGTAAGATTCCATTGCTTCTGCTTACCCAAGCAGCTTAACGGCGGGTTAAAACGGCCCGTCGTTTTGCTTTTCAGGCGGTCGCCGGAATCAAAAACGGCTGTAAGAACCAGGCCTGCATTTGACACGCGAAAAATCCGTGTAATTGCTTATCCCGTAATATGTTATATTGCGCTTTTTACTTGCCAAAGAGTTTGAAAATCCGTATCTTTATACAGTTAGAAAATAGTGGTTAAGTACTTAAAAAGACAATGACTTATGGCTTATCAGCGAAGATCGCACCGCCACCCGAATCAGATTTCCGGCGTCATGAGCAAACTGCTCGGCTCGCTCGGTCTGACCAGTCGTTACAACGGCTGGACGGTGGTGTCGAAATGGCCTGAGATTGTCGGCAAGGAAATCGCCAACCAGGCAAAAGCGATTCGATACGACGATGGCACGCTCTATGTAGCGGTGCCCGACGCCGCATGGCGGCAACAACTGGCGATGCAGATCGAACCGCTACTGGATAAAATTCGTAGCTTTCCGTGGGGCCGCTCGATAAAAGAGATTCGGCTGGTGCAAGGCGAGAAAGGGATATAGACAGATGGCAGCAGGCGTGGAAGAGAAAAAGAAAAAAGAGGATCCGGGCACCGGACATACATACGACGCGACCACGATCAAGGTACTCGAGGGTCTGGAGGCGGTGCGCCGCCGTCCGGCCATGTATATCGGCGATATAAGTCAGCGCGGACTGCACCACATGGTGTACGAGGTGGTCGATAACTCGGTCGATGAAGCGATGGCCGGGTTCTGCAGCAAGATCATTGTTGATGTCGGTAAGGACGGTTCGGTAACTGTCACCGATAACGGCCGCGGCATTCCGGTGGAGATGCACCCGGAGCAGAAGGTCTCGGCGCTTGAGGTAGTCATGACCACCCTGCACGCCGGCGGTAAGTTCGACCATAATTCGTACAAGGTCTCCGGCGGTCTGCACGGTGTGGGTGTGTCGGTCGTGAACGCTCTTTCCGAGTGGTGCTGGGTCGAGGTGGCCCGTGACGGTGAGGTATATCGTCAGGACTACGAGCGTGGCAAGCCAAAGGAAAATGTAGCCAAAGTGGGCAAGCAACAGAAGTCCGGCACCAAAACCCGTTTCTTCCCCGATTACGAGATTTTCACCAGGACGGAATTCAAGTTCGATATTATCGCCTCCCGTCTGCGCGAGCTGGCGTTTCTCAACCAGGGTCTCACAATTGATCTTAATGACGAGCGCATCGACAAGAGTATCAGCTTCTTCTACAAAGGCGGGCTGTCGTCGTTTGTGGAATACGTCAACGAAAACAAGACTCCGCTTTTCCGCAAACCGATTCATTTCAGCAAGGCCCGTGACGGAGTCGAAGTCGAGGTCGCGCTGCAGTATAACGACGGTTATTCCGAATCGGTCTTTTCGTACGTGAACAACATCAACACGATCGAGGGCGGCACCCATCTGACCGGATTTCGCACCGCGCTCACCCGTACGATCAACCATTATGCCTCCAAGTACAACCTGGTCAAAAAGAACGGTACCACTCTTATCGGTGACGATTCCCGCGAGGGTTTGACCGCGGTGATCGCGGCAAGGGTGCCCGACCCGCAGTTTGAGGGTCAGACCAAGACCAAGCTGGGTAACTCCGAGGTAAAGGGGATTGTGGAATCGGTGACAAACGAGTACCTCGGGGCGTACCTCGAAGAGAATCCGTCGGTCGGCAAAAAAATAGTCGAGAAGCTGGTTCAGGCGGCCACCGCGCGCGACGCGGCCCACAAGGCGAAGGAGTTGACCCGCCGCAAAACGGCGCTTGACAGCGCCGCTCTCCCGGGTAAACTGGCCGACTGCTCGATGCGCGATCCCGAAGACTGCGAACTGTACATTGTCGAGGGTGACTCGGCGGGCGGCTCCGCCAAGCAGGGACGGGACCGCCGCTACCAGGCGATTCTCCCGTTGCGGGGAAAAATCCTCAATGTCGAAAAAGCCCGGATCGACAGGATTCTCGGCAACACCGAGGTCCGCTCGCTGATTACCGGCCTCGGCTGCGGTATCGGCGACGATTTTGATCCTACCAAGGCACGCTACCACAAGATTATCATCATGACCGACGCCGATGTCGACGGGGCGCATATCCGCACCCTGATTCTCACCTTCTTCTTCCGCTATATGCGCGAGTTGATTGACATAGGTTATGTTTACATAGCCCAACCGCCGCTCTACCTGGTTAAGCACGGCAAGAACGAGCAGTATGCGTACAGCGATGACGAGAAAGACAAGCTGGTGAAAAACGGCGCCTCGAAAGGGGCATCGATCCAGCGCTACAAAGGTCTGGGTGAGATGAATCCCGATCAGCTATGGAAGACGACCATGGATCCCGAGACGCGCACCCTGTTGCGGGTAACGCTCGATGATGCCGCCGAGGCCGACCACCTGTTCAGCATTCTCATGGGCAGCGAGACCGCCCCGCGCGCGGAGTTTATTCGTCAGAACGCCCAGTACGTGCGTAACCTCGACATATAGCAGCGCTAACTGCAAAGAGAACCGATGGCCGCCGGGGATTTACTCCGGCGGTTCTTTTTGATGCTATTCGAGGGAAGTTAGATACGAGAGGCGCAATTATTTCGGCTCGGTCGGGCCACTCTTTTTGTCGGGGGCCGGCGGATTGGTAACTTCCTCGGGGATATCGAGCTTGGGCGTAAAAATACCCAGATACCGCTGGTACCATTTCCAGTCTTTTTTGTGCTGCTTGACGTATTTCTTGATTCGTTTGTCGCGGGCCATTGAGACCGAATCGTATTCCTCGATTTTCAGAAGAAGAATCTCGACCGACTCCCGTTTCTCCAGCGATGTGCGAAAAGTGTCGTAGTCTTTGAAGTTGAACAGTGTCTGGACTATCGGTTCAAAAAAGACGAGCACCTGCGAACCGATAAAATTAAGCGGCTTTATCGATTCCAGAAACAAAATGGCTGGTACCGACATTCCTTTTTCGACCACCTTGCGGGCCAGCTTGTCCAGAAGCGCATCCTCCTGCGGCAGCAGCGGGCTTTGCTTGCCCTTATCGGGAAGGTCGGCGGGTTCACGAAAAAGGCTCACGATTGCTCCTGTCCTTCTGTCACGGACGCATCGGCAGTTCGGCCAATGCGAGGCTTGATGAAATCAACCACTTCATCCTTGTTACGATCAAAGATGAGGAATATGCCGCGGAAACTTTCCAACCGCGACGGCTCGGAAAACGGCGAAAGCAGGACGCCGTTTTTATCCGGATAGAAACTGCGAAACTGCGACCAGTTCTTATAGATCGTCTGGGTCGTCGATTTGATCATGATACGCTTATCGCTCAGGCGAAAGGTGGTGGGCATGTAGAATTTCGCCAGCGATGCAAACAAAACCACCAGCGCCAGCGTACCGAACGCTTTCGAGGCGGTAGTCATATAAGCCACCATGCTCACCACGAAGATAAACACCGTCACCAGCAGCGCCACCCACGGCTTGCGGCGCATTGGATGTACGGTCCACGACAGGACCTCGCCCTCGTCCTGCTGATGTTGATCGGTCGCTTCGACTTCTTTTTTCTCTTCCGTACCCATTACAAACCACGTCGCTATTTCTGCATCTCGTCCGGCTGGCGGTAACGCTCCTGCTTGACCTTCTCCATCATCTCCAGAAGTCCCTTGGCGTCGATGAGCTTCTTGTCGATCAAAAGCCTTACCAGCGCTTCCTGTGCCAGATTATTCGAAAGGGCCAATTCTTCGAAAGTGACATCGCGCTCCTTGCCGTCGATAATCATTTTCAGGGCGACTTTTCTCTCGGTCATATCAATTACCTTTCTCTAAAATATACGCATCCAGTTTTCCGACTCATCAACTACCGGCCACAAGTCATACTGAAAGTGAAAATCACGTCAGGCCTACTCTATGCCGCCTTCTGCCTCGACCTCCCGCTCGGTCTCGGCGTCGAGTCGCACGGCCTGACGGGATTCGATTCGGTAGAGCGGCATTTCGATATTCTCGCGGTTGTCACCAAAGACAATCCGCCCCGAGGCGCCGTCGTAGCCATCGACTGACCTCAGCCGCTCGATGATCCGGTCGCGAGAGATACCTCCGGTGGCAACCGCCCCGGTGATCAGGTTGACAGCGTCAAAACCCAGCGATGCCAGTCGTTGCGGCTGGCTGCCGAAACGGGCGTCAAAGGCGGTGGCAAATTCCAGATAAATCTGCGAGTTTCGACCGCCCAAGAACGGCGAACTGAAGACCGCCCGCTTGGTAACATCGTCACCCAGTTTATACACGACATCATCACCCCAGCCGTCCGACCCGAGATAAAATCCGTTCAGGTTGTAGAAATGAACCTGGGGCAGCAACTGCCGCAATTGATTCGGTGAACCAGGGATAAAGAGGCAGTCGATGTTGGCCGGGATGACATCGAGATCAAGCGTGTCACCATCGGCGCTGATATAATAAGTCGAGTCGCCCGGTTGACCTAAAAGGATCGCCTTGATATCGCGAATGTACGGGCCGAAATCTTTGTCGCGCGAGCGGTAGTACTCAATCGCCAGTACCGTGCCGTTCCGGCTCTCAAAACGATCGGCGAAGGCACGAGCCATGCGCAGATCGTCGGTAGCGGTGGATGTAATGATCGCCACCGAGTCCGCCCGCACTTCGTCGATGGCGTAGTCGGCCAGCGTGATTCCTTCCAGCTCGATATTCGGCGCCAACTGAAACGACGTGGGCGACAGCAGGGTCAAGCCCGCCTGGGTGGCCGCCGGGGCGATCATGGGCAACGTAGCGCAGCCCAGTGCCGCCGAAACCACGGCAGCTTCATCGCTGGTAAGCGGGCCGACAAGAGCGTCGGTATCGAGTGAACGCGATATCTCACCGGCTATCCGGGCCGCCTCGACCGGATCGCCTTTGGAATCATACGGCACCAGCTTTACTTCGCGTCCGGTACGCTGGCGGTAGAATTCGGCGGCGATAGTCGCCCCGTTGAAAATTTCCTGACCGTAAGTATGCATCTCTCCGCTCAGCGGCAGCAGCAGCGCGATTTCGAGCCGCTGCTTTGCGGTCTGGAAACGCGTGCTCTGCTCATCGGAAAGATTCAATTCTTCGCCGCAGATACCAAGCAGCGCGCCGGCCCGGTTAAAATCGCCTCGTTCGAGAAGAATCTCCGCCAGCTTTCTCACCAGGCGGCATTTCTTCGCCTCACCGATACCTTCAAAGTCGGACTGACCCAAGTTGATGGAGGCTGCGTTTCGGAAACTCTCGATCAGCGATGATGTGATCAGGCGATCAAGTTGATCGTCGCGACTGAGGGCATACGCCTTCAGCCAGGCCCGGGTGGCGAGACTGATATCGGAGCCGAGGTACCGGGCGTTGCCCAGAAAAAACCAGGCGTGCGCGACAAGGGTTGAGTTCGGATAGCGGCTGACGAAATATCCGAACCCGGCCCGGGCATCGGCGTAATCAGCGAGATGATACCTGGCCTTGGCTCGATTAAATAGAAACAGATCGAGGTTTTTCGAATTGGGAAAGCGCGCCTCCAACTCCTCGAAGAGACGTACTGCGCCGTACCAGTCACCCGCGCGAAGCAAACGCTTGCCTTTCGCGTACAGTGAGACCGCCTGGGGATCATCGTCGAGACTGTCGGCCCACGACAGGCCGGCGATCATCACCACCAGCAACACCAACGTGATTGTCTTCAGTATGGATGCCGACATCTACAGCGAATACTTCCCAAAGTCTTCCGGGTTTATCCTTCTCAGCCTCTCCCTGAGCGATTCGGGGTCGGTGGGCGGCATACTGGTCGCCGAGTCCGACTTATCCGGCTCAAGATGGAACAGCTCTTCATTGACAAATATCCGGGCGCCGACTTTCAACGCCAGGGCGATTGAGTCCGACGGCCTCGCATCCAGTTCGTAATTCTGCCCGTCTGCGACCAGAAAGATGCGCGCGTAGAAGGTCTGTTCCTTAAGCTCGGTAATCACGACCTGCTCGACTTTGGCCTTGAGCGTCTCGATCACCGCCTTGAGCAGATCATAAGTCATCGGTCGCTTGGATTTCACGCCCGACAACTCCATCGCTATCCCCCAGGCTTCGGCATGACCGATCCAAATCGGAAGAACCTTGTTCATTCCTGGCGGGGACAATATGACAACCGGGGAATTGGTCGTCATATCCAACGCCAGTCCGTCCACTTTTGCCTCGACCGTTTTCATAATATCAGGACTTCTTTATTACCCATAGTTTCAGGTTAGCGGCAACATCTTTGTCTACGGCTACCGGCACGGTGTAGATGCCGAGCACCTTGATGGGGCTTTCCAGTTCGATAGCGCGCTTGTCGACAATAACACCTTCCTTCTTCAACAGTTCGGCTATGTCGCCGTTGGTCACGGAGCCGAACAGCTTGTCGTCTTCACCAACCAGGACCTCAATCGACAGCGAGAGTTTTTCGATTCTGTCTTTGACTACGTCCGCTTCGCGGCGACGCTTACGGTCTCTGGTCTGTTTCTGCTTCTCGATCTCACCGATAGCTTTCAGGTTGGCCCTGGTGGCACGTATCGCCAGATTGCGCGGCAGAAGGTAATTGCGACCGTACCCGTCTTTGACCTCTACGGTCTGCCCGGTACTACCCAGGTCCGCTACATCTTCTCGCAAGATTACTTTCATCTTAGTCCCTTTCGCATATACAAGCAACTTTTTTATTCTTCGGCAATACCCAGTCGGCCGGTCTTGCGCCAGTCGGCGAAACTGTCGATAAAGCCCAACAGCGCCGCCACGAAGAATCCGATCATCTGGGAAAAAAACATCATTATGTAAAACAGTACTTTCATCAATCTGGAGAAGTTGAACTTCCGCAGAAAGAATTCCATGAGCGCCAACCCGGCTACTGAATAGTATACGGAGAGAATGAGCAGAATATTATCGGCCGCCAGCACCATAGCGGCGCCGCCGAATAATCGCATCACAATCGCCGCGATCAGAACCGGGGTTACCGCGAACGGCACTTTCCAGAACACGAACGGCGCGACACGCTTGACAGTCTGATCCTTCTTACCGGTCAGGTGGGTAAATATGAGGTAGCCGATGCTGAACTGCATCATCACGCTCAGCACAGTCACGGCCGGCAGCAGCCTGATCAACCCGTTCATCATAGTCCGGGTACGATCGACATTGGCCCGCACCGCATCGGCGCCGTAGCCAAGTGTCAGCAGACTCTGTTGGGCTTCGGTAAGCATCGTCTCCACGCTCTCCGAAGCGGCAAACATCAAATCCTGCCACAACGGCGCGAACTGAAGGATACTAAAGACAATCACCGCCACCAGGCCGTAGAGATAGACACGCTGCTGGCGCCGACCGGCCTGAGTCAAACGGCCAACCAGGGCCGCAGAAACCAGTATCGCACTCCAGCCGGTTATCAGCGTCCATCCGCCGGTGATGCCTGACAGGAGATACCCGACCAGCATCGCCAGCCCGCCGCCGACCCACAACAGCCAGGTCTTGCGCAGATAGGCCATGTGGGCTACGCCGTAGTACAGGTATATTGTCAGAAAGTATGCCATCGCGCTTACCACTATCACCGATCCCGATCCGGCCAGCCAGGTCACCCCCGCCGAGGCTATCACCGAATAGACGAACATAGCTATGACCGTCAGATAGGGCGACAGGTTCTTCGAGCGGGTTGCCTCCGCGCCGGAAATGACACCGTCGGATATTTTGTTAACGGTATGACTCACTCTCAAACGCCAGAATCGCGAGAATCCGTCCCCGCTTGATCGCCCGGGTCAGCTTCCTTTGATGCATGGCACAGTTGCCGGATACACGTCGGGGGATGATCTTGCCACGCTCGTTGGTGAAGCGTCTCAAAATCCGCTCGTCTTTGTAGTTGATATACTCTATTTTGTTTTCACAAAACCGGCAAATCTTTCTTCTTCCTTTTATGAATGCCATTGCCTTTATCCCATCATTTACAGGTTATCTTAATCAACGACAGCCTTTCATAGCTCATACAGGCCTGTCTACAGTTCCTCTTCCTCATCGACCCGAGTCTCACTCTGCGACTCTTCCGCCGGAACAGGCTCTTCGACCTTAGCGGGCGCTTCCACGACCGTCGCGGCCTCTTCCGCAGCAGCCGTTTCAACGGGCGCCGGAGCCGGAGTTTCTTCAGCCACCGGAGCTTTTTCAGTCGGAGCCGGAGTTTCTTCAGCCACCGGAGCTTTTTCAGTCGGAGCCGGAGTTTCTTCAGCCACCGGAGCTTTTTTAGCCGGAGCCGGAGCCTCTTCAGCCACCGGAGCTTTTTCAACCGGACCACGATCGGCTCTCTCGCCGGACGCAGGACGGGAATCGTGACGGCCCCGATCGCGACCCGGCTCACGGCGGGTGAAGATGTCGACCGGCGGCTGAACCACACCATCTACCACATCGCCTTCATACACTACCGTCAGATGCCGAAGGTACTGCTCGTTGAGCTTGAAATGGCGTTCCATTTTCGGCAGGACCTCGGTGGGCGCCTCAAATATGAAACTGGCATAGTAACCCTGAGTCAGACCGTTGATGGCATAGGCCATGCGGCGGGTGCCCATATGGTCGGTGTGCATGATTCTACCGTTGGTGGTGGTGATGATGTCGGCGACATCCTTGACCTGGCGGTCGATGGTGGCGTCGTCGGTTTGAGGGTTAATGATAAAGGTTGTTTCGTAAACGCGCATCAGGAATCCTCCCTGTGGACGTTGTTAAAGGTTCACAAACGGCTTAGCCAGGGATGTGTTAAATGCCGGCTAAGCAGGGTTAATATTATATTCTGTCATCGCCCGGTCGAGGCCGTGTTCCAGCAGGAACATGACTGCCCCGGTTGCGGCGGTAATCATCTTATGAGTCGGTTCTATCTCCTCTTGCTCGAAATCGTCCAGCACGAAATCGACACTACCTACGTTATCGGGTACCGGGCCGATTCCCAAACGCAGGCGCGGGAAATCGTCGGTCTCGAGTGTCTCGATAATCGACGCCAGCCCGTTATGGCCGCCGTCGGAGCCGGACTTTCTTATCCGTATCCTTCCCAGCGGCAGGTTGAAATCATCAACCACAACCAGCATTTGAGAAGGATCGAAGTTTAACCTTTGTAAAAGAGCATCGGCGGCAATCCCGGAGCGATTCATAAACGTTCTCGGCATTGCGAAGACCGTTTCATACGATCCGGTCTTTTTTACCGCCCAGTCATACTCGTCCTCAGCCGGTTCGAAGCTCAGCTTTTCGCGCTCCAGGATAGAGCGAATAACCATAAAACCGAGATTGTGCCGGCTCTGTTCGTAGCGCCGTCCGATATTTCCCAAACCAAGAATAACCAAATACATTACCCGGCGCTTTCTTTCAGACTGGCGATAAGTATAACATATGGATATTTTTTGTCAAGGCTAATCGGCGTCTTTCTGCCCTGTCAATCGCCTGATTGACATAGAGTTGGCCCTTGGCGGTGGTCGGTCAGCTACTCTTGGGCCGACTGAAACGATATCCGACTCCCCGAATCGTCTCTATATAGCGCGGATTTCTCGGATCATCCTCGAATATCTTGCGCAGCTTAAGGATAAAATTATCGATCGTGCGCGTGGTTGGGTAGATGTGATAACCCCAGACTGCGTCGAGTAGTTGATCCCGGCTGACCACCTCCCCGGTGCGCTCTGTCAGGTACTTGATGACCATGCACTCTTTCCGGGTCAGCACAAAACTACCCCCGGGACCCTTCGCCTCGAACGTCTTGAAATTGACATTGCGGCCGTCAAACTCGTAGGCATCCTCTACCTCGGCGGTGGAGGCCAGCCATGACTGACGGCGGAAAATGCCCTGGATACGAGCCAGCAGCTCGGCTACTTGGAACGGCTTGGTGATATAATCATCGCCCCCGGCCAACAACCCCTCGACCTTCTCATCGGTCTGGTCCCGGGCCGTGATAAACAGGATCGGGATTGTCGCGCCGGTGTTACGAATCTGGCGGCAGAGTGTCAGGCCGTCGGTGCCGGGCAGCATGATATCCATCAGGATCAAATCGATGTTTCCTTTGGTGAACTCCGGCATCACTATATTGCCGTGATCGACATGAATCATCTGGTAACCTTCCGCCTCGAGATTCATCAACAGGCCGTCGGCCAGATTGGGATCATCTTCAACCAATAGAATTGTTCGCATGACTTGAATCCGTTTTAAGTTGGATAT
>DAOWIC010000267.1 GCA_030641085.1 Calditrichota bacterium | reverse complement strand
TAAATCCGACTATACCGAGATTGTGCTGATATCGTCGCATGACGGTAAGCCGGTAAAGCGACTGGTAAAAGGCCATCGCTCCGGCGATCTGGAGTCGCTGCACTCGTATGTTTCCGGCATATCGTTCTCTCCCGACGGCAAGAGGATGGCGTTTGTCGCCAAGTCTGACGGCCGGGATGCTATCTTCATCTATGACATGAAAAAGGGCGATATCGTCGAGCGCAAGCGGTTCGACTTTTATAATATCCTTTCACCGGCGTGGTCGCCCGATGGCGAGAAGATCGCATTTTCGGCGCTGCGTGAGAATGAACGCAACATTTTTGTAATGCACCTTGAAACCGACCGGATCGACCAGATCACCGGCGACGTTTTTGACGACAAAGACATAAGTTGGCTGCCGGATTCCAAACGGCTGATATTCTCTTCCGATCGTCCGCACCCGACCAGCAAAATGAGTGACGGGATAGATCATCCGTATGTCCAGCCGGGTGCCTATCTGCCCGGTGATTTCAACTACGGGTTTTATAACCTCTATGAGATGGATCTTGAGTCTTTGGAGATCACACCGCTTGAGGTCGGCCTCGGACAGAATACGTCCCCGGCGGTGTCTCCCGACGGCAGCAAGCTGGCCTTTATTTCCAGCCGCAACGGTATCGACAATATCTATATCGCGTACCTGGATTCGACCAACTACTATGCCGTGACCGACGTTCTTACCGGAGTGAAATCATTGTCGTGGTCACCCGACGGCAAGAAGATAGCGTTTGAGGCGTTTAACAAAGGGGCCTGGGACATCTTTATCCTCAAAGAGTTGGTGCCGGCCGGCGATAACGGCGTGCTGGCCCCGACCGCTTTCTACCGCGGTGACTATGATCTGCTCAAGGCCGAAGAAGAGATCGCGGCCGTGGAGGATCACGCCGAAAAACATCAGGAGAATGTTGAAAACAGCCTGATAGACAACCCGTATGGCGAGGAGTACGAAACCTACAATGTTGATGATGACGAAGCCGATGAGGGTGACGGCGACAGCGAAACGGCGCAGGAGCCTCCCAAAGACACGGTGATAACCGCCACCGGTATTTACGATGACGAGTTTGTTTTCGTAAGCGAGGAGTCCGACGACCCGTTTGACACGCTACTGGTCGATATTCCTCCCGATTCGATGGGTTACCCGGGAAGGATTCGCCCGGAACCGACCTCGTTTGATTCGATTCCGGGACCCTCGCCCGATGGTGACTATGAAGTCCTGCCGTACAAGGTGAAGTTTACGCCGGACTATGTCGGCGGCGGCTTTGCCTACGATACATTCTTCGGCCTGCGGGGACAGTCGTTCTTTGTTTTCACCGATTATCTCGGCAACCACCAGATCTTTATCGCGAGCGATCTGGTGAATACAATCGATCAGTCAAACATCCAGGCTTTCTATTCCTACAATCGCAAGCGAACCAACATGGGTTTTGGCCTGTTTCACACCAAGAATTTCTATGTCGAAGAGCTCGACGGCCCGGATTTCACGTTTTCAGATCGATTCTACGGTTTCCAGGCGTTTGTGAATCGACCGTTCTCGACCTTCAAGCGCGTAGAATTCGTACTATCCCAGTACTTCATCGATCGCCAGTACTACGACATAGGCGATCCTCGCGAGGACCGCAGTTCTAAGGTGACGACGAGTGCGTTGTCGTATGTATCGGATAACATTATCTGGGGACATGTCGGACCGGTTAACGGACGCCGCGCCAAGTTCACGCTTGAGGGAGGTATCAACCTGTTTGACTCTGATGGCATCAGCTACACGGCGGCCGAATTTGATTACCGCCGGTACTGGCACCCGCGCAAGGGTTACTCGTTTGCATTCCGCGTCTCAGGCGGCGCATCGTTTGGCGATACGCCGAAGCTCTATTTTCTCGGCGGCACCACCAACTGGATCGGCAATCGCACTCTGGATGCGAAGGTGTATGAGGTGGAGAACCTCTATTTCGCCGATGTCGTGACGCCGCTGCGGGGTGTGCCCTATTATGAGCTCTCCGGCACCAGGTACGGTTTGGTCAATGCCGAGTTCCGGTTCCCGATGATCGACTACTTCATCATGCGCTTCCCGCTGGCGCTCGCTCTCACGCGCGTCAACGGCGTGTTGTTCACCGATATCGGGGCCGCATGGGAAGGCAGTGACTTCAAGGGCGGCACTGGCGGCGACGACGCAGGCGGAACGCGACTGCTCGATATCGAGACCGGTTTCGGTTTCGGTTTGCGGGCCAATCTCGGTTTTCTCCTGCTTCGCTATGATCTGGCGTGGACGACCGATTTTAATACGGTCTCGGATAAGCCGAGCTATTACTTCTCGTTTGGTGCGGATTTCTAAGAGAATGCCGATTCGCTCGGATGGATCGGATCTGCAGATAAGATGACAAAAAAACGCGGTCAGTTTTCTGACCGCGTTTTTACTGCACTTAAGACATTATTTGCGCTTATGCAAAGAGCAGTTCTTGGACTTTCCGTTGGTGAAGCGCTTGCAGCGCTTTCCGGCCTTGGTCTTCGCCGCGCAACGAATCTTCTTCGTCACTTTCTTGGCGACCTTCCTCTTCGGTGCAGCCTTCTTCCTGGCAGCGACCTTTCTCTTCGGAGCAGCCTTCTTCTTGGCAGCGACCTTTCTCTTCGGAGCAGCCTTTCTCTTGGCGGCTACCTTCCTCTTCGGCGCGGCTTTCTTCCTGGTTGCCTTTTTAGCTTTGCGCATTGAACGTCCTCCATTTTTTGTTGTGCATCAGCAAAAACGTTTTTTATAAAAAAGTTGTCAATAAAAACTTTACTGTTTTTGTCTTATCACAAAAAAAAGTGCACAGAACCTTTTGGTTCCATGCACACGATAGATCCGGGATGATCCGGCCCGGATGCTTACGATCCATCGGCACAGCATCATGCATGGAGTGCATGGCGCCGGTGCAGGACGGATCCGCATCCATGCCTAATCGTCATTCTTGTCGTTCTTGCCGTGGTCCTTTCCGAAAAACTGCAGCGCCAGCGCCATCTGGTGCAGTTTCTCATCAACCATACCCATCACGGTACCTTTGGCATACTTGCCTCTGGCGTTTCTCTTGCCGGCAGGAAGGCCTGTCAGGATCTCGATACCCTCGTTGATGGTCTTGACCGGGTATATGTGAAACTTTCCGCCGCTGACAGCATCCATGACATCCGGGCGAAGGATCAGGTCATCGACATTCTGGTGCGGGATGATGACTCCCTGACGGCCGGTCAGGCGCTTCGCCCGACAGACATCGAAAAAGCCCTCGACCTTTTCATTTACGCCGCCGATTGGCTGAATCTCGCCTTTTTGGTTCATGGACCCGGTGACAGCGAGACTCTGGCTGATCGGGAGGTTGGCGATGGAGGAGAGGATGGCGTAGATCTCGGTTGACGACGCGGAATCGCCGTCAACACCGCTGTAGGACTGCTCAAACGAGATCGAGGCCGACATGGCCAGCGGTTTGTCCTGGGCGAACATCTGGCGCAGATAACCGGACAGCACCAGCACGCCCTTGTTGTGGATTGGACCGGAGAGATCGGCTTCACGCTCGATATTTATCACCCCCTGTTTTCCCAGCGAAGTGTTGACCGTGATACGGGCCGGGCGGCCAAAGGAGAACTCGCCGACGCTGTAGACCGCAAGGCCGTTTATCTGCCCGACAGCGGTGCCGCTGGTGGATACCATCAGGGTATTGTTGTCGTACAACTCCTGCACTTTCTGCTCGAGAAGATTAATACGCGAGCGACGACTATTGACAGCACAATGGACATCCTTGCGCGAAACCAGTCGGCCGCGCCGCTGATGGCAGCAGAAGGCTGCTTCGCGGATGATGTCGGAGATAGCGGTGAAGCGCGTCGACAGGCGGTCACGGCGTCCGGAGAGGCGCAGGGCGTAGTCACAAACCGCCTCCATGCCGCTGAGTTCGAAATGGGGCAGATCATCGTTTGCGACGACTTTGCTGACAAACTCGAAATAGCGTTTGATATTGCGTTTGTTGAGCGTCATCACATTGTCGAACTCCGCCTTCACCTTGAAGATCTTCTTGAAATCCTCATCGAGCGCCCAGAGCTGGTGATAGATGTTCGGGTCGCCTATCATGACCACCTTCACATCAATCGGGATCGGTTCCGGTTTGATGCCGGCGCCGGCCATCATGTAAAACGGATCGTAACCGGTGATCTCGATCTCCTGGTTGCGCAGGGTACGTTTGAGATGAGTCCAGACACCCGGCTCGGTGAGAATATCCATCACGTTGATGACCAGGTATCCGCCCGAGGCTTTAAGAAGCGAACCGGAGAAAATGCGGGTGAAGTCGGTCCGCCAGTAGCCGAAGCGGTCAACCACGCGCTCCAGCGAACCGAAAAGGTTCTTGTAGGTTGGCGAGGTTTCGATCACGATCGGCGCCTTGTCGACGCCGGAATTATCAAGAATGACGTTAACCGAGAACTCTTCAAACGGCTCTTGCTTACGGTAGGGCGGAGCTTCCTCCTCGCCTCGCCGCGGCTGAGCCTCGCGGAACCGATCCAGGTCGTTGATCAGCACCTCTTCCACTTCGTCGAGATAGGTCAGAGTTTTTTCGTCGGGATAGCGCTTTCTCAGCAGGTTGACCTTGTCGGCCACCAGCGGCGCTACCATCGACTGGTCGAGCTTGGCCAGCGCTTCTTCGAGCTTGGTGCTGAGCTTCTTCGACTCAACCGTGGTGGAGTCGAACTCCCGCCGCAGACTGTACCAGGCGCGGCGCAGTTCGTCCAGGCGTGCCAGCGGGAACTTGCCCTCTTTGGCCAGATGCTCCAGCTTGTCCAGTGACCCCGGCTCATCGTCGATCAACGGCTGGATCTCGTTGCGAACGCCCAGCCCGGTCTGGACCTGCACCATAACAAAACCGGCTTTGGTCAGCTTCTCCTCAAAAGTGCCGATCAACTCCTTCTGGCGCGTTTCGAATTCGCGCACAACGCGACTCTGGCGATCCTTGTAGTCCTCGGAGATGAAGATCTTCGGCACGACCTTCCGCAGAGAACTGATAAGATAACCCATGTCCTTCTTGAAACGGCATCCGTCACCGGCGTCAAACAGAAGAATGCGAGGGCAGTCTTCGTTCTTGAAACTGTACACATAGCAGACGTCGTTAAGTTTGGGCACCTTGTTCTCAAGTCCCTCCAGCAGGTGCTTGATAGTGGTCGTGCGGCCGGTACCGGCATGTCCGGTCACGAAGACGTTGTATCCGACGCTCTCGATGTCAAGCCCGAGGCGAATAGCGTTGATCGCCTTCTCCTGACCGATGATGTCACGACAGGGGGCAACATCTTTGGAGCTCTTGATCCGGATCGGACCGGCTGATACGTAATAGTTGAGATCTTTGAAAGTAAGCTCACGGACCTTTTTGGCCCTGGTCTTTTTCGTGGTCGGCATCGATTCCTCCGAAGTTGGTTAAGTCTCTGGCAAAATATACTGAACCGGGCGCGCCAAATAAACGAAAACTTCCCGGGGCCGGTTGCGTTTGCGAATCAGGCGGCTTCAGCCTTGAGGATCGCGATGCGATGAGCCTATTAATGTGGGCGCGGAACTGTGATCGACTAATCGATCGCGTTCGAGTCGGTACTGCCATACTGGCGCACCCCCTGTCAGTATGGCGCACACATCGACCACAAAAAAATCCACGAATTCGTACTTTGTGATATTCAGTAACTTGTTTCGCGGCTTGGCATTATGAAAAATATGACTGTAACCTGTTGAAATATAACAGGCTTGTAACCCTTGACAAGTCCGATATTGTTACGTAAATATGGGCCTGTTGCTTTTAGTATTGCGCATTGAATTGGCGGTATCGTCTAGTGGTCAGGACGGATGGTTCTCAGCCATCAAACCGGGGTTCGATTCCCCGTACCGCTAAAACATGTCCCGGGTGTCTTGCTCCCAGTTGTGCGGGAGCTATTGAGGC
>DAOWIC010000213.1 GCA_030641085.1 Calditrichota bacterium | reverse complement strand
AGACAGGCAGGAAGATCAGGGCGACTGTCCGTATCACGCGCGCGGTCAGTCCGGATGGGGCACCGCCAGCGATACGGGGGAAAAGGATCCCCCCCACGACCGACGGAATGATTATAAGAAGCTCGGCAAGCTGCTGTGCGACCGCGAACAGCCCGGCCTCGTCGGTGCCTCGGAAGTAGTTTACGAAGAATATCCCGCCCCGCAAGGTGGCCAGTGTGAAAACAGTTGCTACATAGGGTCGGCTGCCATAACGGAACGACCTCCCGATCAGCTTCGAAAGCCGGGTTGTGCCGCTCGGTGCCTGTTTGAAATAGCAGCCGATATACCCGGCAATCAAAATCGCCACCGCCACGACCACCACCGTCATAAACGCGGTCAGGTCCAGCCCGAACAACGCCAGCACGACCGCCGCCGCGATGACAAAAATAACCCGCTGGCCGAAAGTGAACAGGTTGTAGGCGACAATGCGATCAAGCCCCAGAAACGCCTGTGAAAAGAGGCTCCCCCACAAAAACAGAGGCAGCAGCGCTACCACCAGCCACACCAGCGCGCCCTCGACGCCGTGAACCGCCTCCGGCTGGAAACGGGCGACGCTTAGAAAAATCGCACCGGTCAGCACTGAGCCGACAAGTCCGATTATAAGAGACTGCACACCAACCGCCCGGGCACGGCTTTTCTTGCGAGCCACGAGATAGGTGTTGGCGGTATTGATTCCGAAAACGCCGAAGCTGGAAGCGAGAATGATCACTGTCATGATGATACCGTAAACACCGCGCCCTTCGGGGCCGAGAGTGCGACTGATAATCACCGACAGGCCGAGACCGCAAGCCATCGCAATGATCTTGAAAAATACCGTCGTGCTTGCCGATTTGATAAACCGCATAAGCTCCTATCGGGGCGTGTTCGAACCCATGAGTTTGCGCCTGATCCAGCCCGCATAACACATCAGCATAAACGGCGAGATCAACCACTTGAAAAACTGGAAATAATGAATCCCGCCGTATTTTTTCAAGCGTCGCTGGAATGAGTTGAAATTTCCCGCCAGATAACCGGGAGCGATTTCGCTGTACCAGGCCAAACGACTCATGCTTCTGTTTATTACCGGTCTGCTAATCGCATCAACAAAGGCCAGCATCTTCTCCCGTTCGGCGTTGTCGCTGAGATGCGGACAGTAGTTGTCGTCAATTCCAATCGGGATTACTTCGTGTGATTCGATCTTCTCTTTGGAAAGACAGACCGACAGAGATAGCGCGCGATTGGTTTTGCTGTCAAGTGTCGGCGTGCACTCGCACGGATCGAAAAGAAACTGGAAATTACCCAACGAGAAGGCGATAACGCCTCCCCCGTATTCCTCTACCGCCTGAACAACATGAGGATGGTGTCCCAGTATGACCGAGGCGCCGTTGTCGATCAAGCTGTGGGCGAGCCCGATCTGCTCCGGCGATGGATAGAACGCTTTCTCTATGCCCCAGTGAAGCGACACAATGATGTGATGGCACTCGTTGCTGATCCGGTTCATATCGGCAACGATGGTGTCTTCGTCTACACTATTGATAATCACCTCACCGTCGCAGTAGGTGGTACCGTAAGTATAGTAACCGAGAAAGCCCAGCCGGATCGAATCATGCTCAAGGATGACATCCGCCTTCGGGTGCACAGGATTTATTCCACCCACAAACGGTAAATTCTGTTCCGCAAGAGTGTCCAGCGTCTGATTAAAGCCGTCAATCCCGGCATCCATGATATGATTATTGGCAACATTAACGATATCGAACCCGGCTTCTTTCATGTGCGCGATTCTTCCCGGGTGGCCGGTGAGTGCGACCGATTTCTCAACCGCCGCTTCCCGGCCCGTCAAGGCTGTTTCGAGATTGCCGAACAGAATATCTTTTTCGCCGAGCGCGTCCTTTATGTTCGCAAACGGAAGCTGGTTGTTTCGGGTCTGAAGGGAGATATCTCCGACTGCCAGCAGCCTGATGCTACTCATGTCGCCTCGCTGTTGAACCGGGCTTCATCGAGCTCGCTCACGATCCATTTGAACTTGCCGGAGGCACTGCGCGGGAATTCGTCCACCCGTTCAAACGATAGCCCGGTGGTCGCACCCAGAAGTCGGCGCATGCCATCTTCGATACCGGTCAGGTCGCGTTTAATCGCCTCGATGTCGGCCGTTTCGGGCGCGACATAGCGCAGAGTAATACTGTCCCGTTCGGGCTGGACAAACTGCGCCTGGCGTATTGTCCGAGCGCAATGAAGCGGATAGGTGACCAAAGCCGGGGCGATCCAGCCGTTTTCCGGACTGAACAGGTAATGACCGGTTCGACCGCCAAGGTTGACAATGCGCGGCACATAGGGGCGACCGCAATCAGGACAGGGGGCATCATCGAAATCCAGCACGGTATCGGTCATCCGATAACGCACGAAGCCGTTCACGGTGTTGAACAAGTTGGTGCCGATGACTTCGTTGTTGACCGGATCAACTTCAACGATCGAATAGTGCGGCATGACATGGTACTCGCGACGGTGCTCACACCAACCGGCCATGACCGTGCGTTCGGCGCATCCATAATGAGCGTATAATCTTGCATCGGGGAACGTCTTCTGAATCGTATCAAGCTGCCACTGGTAGACCGGCCCTGAGGCGAGCAGGATACCTTTCGGTTGCGGAAAATCCATGCCGCAATCGGTTATCGTTCTTGACAGAAGGTGAAGCGCGCTCGGATAGCCATGCAGGAAATCGATCCGGTGCGCCCGGATCGCGTCGGCGTAACGCCTGACATGTCGCTCGTCGAGATGGAGTATCGAACAACTGATCATGTTTCGATCGGGAAAAACATCGACGTGTCCTCTTGATGACACCATGCCCCGAAACTCGGCCCGGCGCGATTT
>DAOWIC010000055.1 GCA_030641085.1 Calditrichota bacterium | reverse complement strand
CACCGCACAGAAGATGACGCTGAACATGATTTCGACCACGGCCATGGTACTGCTGGGCAAGACCTACGGCAACCTGATGGTTGACCTGCAGGCGACGTCCGACAAACTGGCGGCACGCTCGCGCAAGATTCTGATGGATCTGTTCGAACTGAATTTGACCCAGGCGGACAGCCTGTTGACCGCCGCAGGCGGTTCGGTGAAGACCGCTATCGTCATGCACCAGCACAAATGCGACAAACCGGAGTCCGAGAAACTGTTGAAAACGGCCGAGGGAAAAATCCGAAATATCAAACCATGAATCTGCTGTTTTGTGGAGGGGCAAGGTGAGAATTTTCAGAACCAGCCGCATATTGGTAACCGTCGTCACCGCCCTGATTACAATTGTGGCAATCGCGGCCGTTCGGGCGCACGATGATTCATCGTCTGTCGCAGTTCCTGAGTATACCGTTACTATGGAGACACAGGCCGAGTTGGACAGCCTGTTCGCGATCATCAATGCCGATTATCTGCCGCTGAAACCGATGTTTGAAAAATCCTGCTTTGATTGCCACAGCGACCAGACCGAATTTCCCTGGTATTATGAATTGCCCGGGATCAAGGGCATTATCAAGGATCATGTAAAACATGGCCGTGCATATCTCGACCTCTCCAATGATTTCCCGTTCGCCGGAGAGGATGACATTCTGGAGATCTTGGAGGAGATAAGAGAAGAGGTCGAGGAGGGCGAAATGCCGCTGTTCAGTTACCGCCTGATGCATTGGGGCAGGTTGATTGAGGGCGCTCAACAGGACTCGCTTTTCAACTGGATCGACCAGAGCACCGCCCGGATGAAAGAGCTTTATCAGCGCCACGGTATACCGACCGAGTCTGAAGAAGAAGAGGCAGACGAGTACTGATTCCGGGCGCGGCTTTGGCCGGGTCGACATCTGCCGAATACAGATCATTTCCAACCAGATAGATTAATCCACTCTCGGGCGTACCGCCACGTTCACGATCGCATCACTGTACCGCATGGTACATCCCGCGCGACCAATCCTGCCTCCTGCCGCAGACGGTAACGCGCCCCATGTCAATTAGTTACATATCACGGTGAAGAGTGGCATAGAACTTGTTGATACATTCTTGCACAGCAACACAGTAAACAACAGTCACACAAGGAGAGACGCCATGTTAAGAAAACTATTGCAGCCTGTGCTGGCCATTGCCGTTGTCGGCTTGATTGTCGGTTGTTCCGACAGTTCAACGGATCCGGGCGTGACTGAGGGGGATACCAATCTTACCGATGAATTCGGTGGCTATACCTCCGTTGCGGAAGCTCCGGGATTCGACAATCCGACGCTGCTCGAAGAGGCCGCCGCCGACGCCGAGTATGGCGATGCTTTGCTCGCTTCACCGGCGATCACCGACCTGCTCAATGATGAAGAGGCCGGTTACTACCACCTGCGCATTGTCTGGGGACAGCTCCAGTATGATCCGGAATTCACCGAACTGACCGATTTCAGCGGCTCGCTGACTATCAGTCGTGGGGCGGAAATTATTCGCCGGGCGCTCCGGTTTGAAGAGGGCCAGGATTATATTCTGCCTCGCACCGACCGAACGCTGATCGAGTGGGTTTCGTTTACCTCGGTTCACAACGATGGGCTTGCGATCGACCTGCTGATCCCACCGGTTTATCCGCAGTATGACTCCACCATTACCTGGGAATTTGATCTGCAGGGTGATTCTACCATGATCGTCGAGGTTGACACGCTGAATGTCGATATCGAGCCGGTCGAGGTCTCGTTTGAGACCGGTCCTTACAGCCGGGTTTTCAGCCTCGAAGAGATTGCCGCTCTGGACACGATTGTGTATCTCGATGACGGTAACGCCATAGCCTTTCACGGCTTCAGACTCGATCGCCGTCCCTGCCCGCGTGGATTCCTGGCCGGCACCTGGGGTGTGAACGATGCGGGTGAGAATATCATCAGCGGCTTCTGGCTGTCAAGGAACGGCGCCATAATCGGTTTTGTTGACGGCCATTACGGCACTGACGAGACCAGCGCTAACGCCTTTACCGGCAAAGTGATAGACCTGGCGGGCGGATTCCTGGCGTTCATCAAGGGCACCTACGGTGCACGCCCCGATCATTACGCCGGGCAATCGGGCTATCACGTTGACGCAGGCTGGTTTAAGGGACGAATTTACGACGCTGACGAGATGGCATTTGGCGATCTCATGGGGCGTTACTGTAAAGCGCCCGTCATGAATGGTGGTTTCTTTCAGGGCCGCTGGAAGGTTCGTTGCAGCGAACCGGCCCAGGAGGGGAACCACTTAGATGATGACGGCTTCTGAGGCGCATTAAATACCTCCTCAGAAAATCGTGCCGACCGGGACCCCTCTGCCGGTCGGCATGTTTTTTTTTCGGCGGTGAACAAACCAAACAGACAATTTGTTATATAAGTTGCAACCGACAGAAAAACCCCCTCTGTCTCTCTCAGAGACAGCCCTGCGTTGGGCAGGATTAGCCATAATCCTGCCCTCCTTTTTTTATCCGTTTCAGTTGGAAGATCCGAGGTCGGCTTCGAGGGCTTGAATCGCCGAGTCCAGCTTGGGGCCGCTGCCGGGTATCGCCTGAAGTTCCCGAAACAACTCAAGCGCCTCCTCGCGTTCCTCGCGGGATTTACTGAAGGAGAGAATATTGGCCAGGGTCAATTTGGCTACTGACTGCGTGCTGTCCAGCGCGATAATCTGGCGCAGCCGCTTTTCGGCCATACTCCTGTCGCCAACCGCGGTGTAAAAAATCGCCTGATTTTGAAGAAACTCTATTCGCTCGCCGAATTTCACCATCGCGGTATCCATCAGCGCTATCGCCTGCCTAACGGAATCGACCCGTGCGGCGACATTAGCCAGTTGCAGATACCGGACCGGATTCTCGCGGTCCTGCTCGTACAGCTTGCTGTACTGGAGGTAGGCTACGAAAAAGTTCTCGGTTTTGATATTGAGATCCGCCGCCCGCTCGGCATACTGTTCGGGAGAATCGCCGGTCTCCACCAGAATCCTTATCGCCTCCAGCGCACTCTGCCATTCTTTCAACTCAAGCGCGACCTCGTAAAGGGCGATGTTCACCTCACGGTCGTAGGGAAAGAGCAGACCGGCCCGTTTCAGGTAGTAAAAGGCGGAATCCATGTAGTACTCGCGACGGCAGGCCAGCCCCATGAAATAGAGCACATCACGATCGGAGGATTTGATGTCAAGCGCTCGGCCGAGGTAACGTCGCGCGGTCGGGTATTCCCCGGTTACAAAGGCTTTTGTTCCGGCCGCCTGGAGTTCGTCGAAGGTCTCCGGCTCACCGCCACAGCCGAGCACAAGTATCGTAAGCAGCAAAATCGACAAGAATCTGGTCATCGGTATTTCCTCGCTATCTATCAGTAAGCATTATAACGTATTAGCGACCATTTCACAAGCGAGCGTCAAACCAAAAACGGGACGTTTTATGACCGGGATTAATGTCTTTGCGACTCCGGTTTCGGCCAAAAAATTGTTGACAAACCGGACACCAGAAGCTACATTTTAGATAGAATCATCAGAATATCCGATACACCGGGCGAGCCGACACGAGCCTTACATAGAGTATTAAATCGTAACCATAGTCAATATTTCTCTCGGGAGGAGAATGTCATGAAAAGTCATCTTTTTCTGGCAGCGCTGGTGATATTGATCGCGTTTGCTGTGCCCGCAAACGCCCAAGTCTGTGGCGACGCGGACGGCAGTGGCCAAATCGATATCGCCGACATGGTATACCTGTTCAATTACATCATCTCGCATGGGCCGGCTCCGGTCGATCCGGCCATGGTTAATATGGATAGGTGCGACGAGGCCGATATGGTCGATATCGCCGCCCTGGCCAACTATCTCTTCGCCGGCGGTGATGAGCTTGTCTGCGAAGGAACAGGTAATTGCACACCGACCACGGCTGGGTTTATTACGCTCGACCAGGTATCCGGTCAGGCCGGACCGGGTCAGATTGTCGCGGGTCAGCCGATTACTTTCTTCATAAGATACACCAACCCGGAGGAAACCGATTACCTGGCTATCAGTAACGGCTTTGCTGTCTCATCTCCGGATGGAGCCAACTGGGGCAGCGTGACCGTAGACACCCTCGGCCTGTCCAGAGAGGACTTCTATTTCGGTATCTGGCACGACGAATATCTCACCTCCGGATCCGGGGCCGACACGATCGCGTTTGCAGGGATCACGTCATCCGGCATGTCGGGAGAATACTATGGCGTTGAGGCCGGTTTCGATGATGTAGCGTTTTCGATCACTATCGGACCGTTTGACGAGCAGGATATCGGTAAGACGATCTGTCTCGACTCCGCCTTCTTCGAGCCGGCGGGACCGTGGAAGTGGACCGAAAACGGCGACGGCTGGGTAACGCCCGAATGGGACGGACCCCACTGTTTTGAGATCGTGGCGCCGCCGACGGCCCTTCTCACTCTCGACCATGTTGACGGCCTGACGCCGGAGGGCCTGCTCGGGACTCGCGAACCGGTGACTTTCAACATCCGCGCGACCAACAACACCGGGGAACTCGTGGCATTTATGGAAAACTGCTTCCGCGTCTGGTCGCCGGATGGTGCGCAGTGGTGGCAAACGACCTGCGATATGATCGACGCAATGAGAGACGAATATTTCGATATATTGTCGATCTCCAATTGCATCAGTTGCGACGGCACCGGTGCCGACACGATCCAATACGTCCATATTGCTGCTCTGGAGGCTGAGGGCCTTCCTGTCGGTTACGATGGCGTGCCTTACACGATCACTATCGGGCCAATCGATCCGATCTATGAAGGCCAGATGATCTGCCTCGACTCTGCCCGCATGCCCCCGAATCTCCAATGGCTGTGGCAGCACTGTTGTCCCACCGACGTTTATCCTTTCTGGGATGGACCGCACTGTTTCCGTATCGGGAACACCGGTCTGCCGGATCGCGAACTCGTAGTCGCGCCTGAACTGCTGTCGTTTATCATGCTCGAGGCCGGCGACAATCCTGACCCACAGATTTTCTCCGTCACGGAGATTCACGCCTCGGCCATTGCGTTTGACGTCGAGGAGGATGCCGGCTGGGTTAACCTGGGCGGCGTGGGTGTCACGACTCCGGATGATATCACGGTAAGTATCGACGGTGGCGCCCTCCTGGCCGGAGAGTATGAAACGACGATAACCATCGCCTCGGAGGAGGCGGTTAATTCACCCCAGACGGTAACTGTCAGGCTGGAGGTTATCGCTGGCGAGCATGACGGTGTTTCGCTGGCCTACGTTATGGGGCAAGGTGAACCGGGTACGATTTATGCCGGTCAGCCGGTCACGTTCGGTCTGCGTTATGCCAACGCCAGCACAGATTACATAATGGCGATGATAAATTCATTCCGAGTCTATTCGCCCGACGGCGCCCAGTGGACAACGCTGGTGGCCGATACCTCCGGAGCGATCAACAACGATATCTTTGCCGGCGCGTTGAGCATCAACTACTTTGGCGTGACCGGCAGCGGAGCCGACTCGGTCTTTTTCGGCGGTATCACCGATACCGCTGTGGGCATGCCGCCCGGTTTCGACGATGTCGCCCTCACTATCAGCATCGGCCCGATTGATGTCGCCCATGTCGGCAAAACCGTCTGCCTCGATTCAGCGTGGACCCCGCCGGCCGGTGACTGGTTATGGGCAACGCTGGAATCCGACGCTTTTGCGCCGCCCTGGAGCGGACCGCATTGCTTCACTATCGCCGAGCCTGCGCCGAACATGCTAATTATACCGTCGGTCAGCACCTACACACCCGGCACACAGCCGGTTGACGTTCAGGCTGGGCAAACGATCACAGGCGCTTCGATACCGATCAAGATTCCGGAAGGGGTTGAAATTCTTGATATCTCCCGCACCGGGCTGATTACCGAGGACTGGGATTATGTAACATCGTATATCCGGGCCGACTCCGGGTTCCTCTATGTTGCCCTGGCCAATTCGTTCGAGGCAACTATACCGGAGGGACAATCAACGGTGTTTAACATCCGGTTCCACGTTATCGGGGCGCAGTGCGATGATATCTCTTATGTCCAGTGGGATACCGCGCTGTACGACGATGTTATGCGCAACATGATCTTTGTCAGTAACGACTATTTGCCGATCTTCCCCGGCTTCAACATCTCTCAAAACATTACCGAAGTACTGGGCATAATGCCGGCCGATTTCGACGGCAACGGGCAAGTCGATATCGCGGATCTGGTCGGTACGGTTAATTTCATGTTCCACGGCGGAGAGCCGCCGGTGAGCCTGAATGCGCTCGATGTCAATGGTGACTGTCGCGGACCGGATATCTCCGACCTGGTTTACATGGTCAAGTACCATTTCAGCGGCGGTCTGGAGCCGCAATGCGGTTGTGTCGAGAAGGCCCTTCGCGCGGCGCCGTTGACCGGACGAGTGGCGCTGTACACTTCGTACGAGGAGGGCGCCACGGTCGTGCGCGTCAATTCCGATATTGGTCTGCGCGGAATGGAATTCGAGCTGATTGGAGCGAGTGAAACCGTCCCGGTCAAGATGATCGATGATCGCCTCGATCTGATTGCAGGCGTCACCGATCAGGGCTACCATATCGGACTGCTGGATATGGACGGCAGTGAGTATCTCACTCGCGGTGAGTACGAGTTGATTCGGCTTGATGGCGAGCACCTGCTCAGTTCGGCGGTTGTAACCGACATGGGCTTCAACTCCCTGACGCCGCTGATTAACCAGAAGCTGTCGCTGGTACCGGAGAAGTTCGAGCTTTACCAGAACTATCCGAATCCGTTCAACCCGAACACCGAGATCGGCTTCGCCCTGCCGGAGGCATCGCACGTAAAGCTGGAGATATACAATATCGCCGGTCGGCGCGTGGCGACGCTCGTGGATGAACGTCTGGAGGCGAACAGCTATCTGATTGAATGGAACGGCACCGACTACAACGGTCAGTCGGTCGCCAGTGGTGTTTATCTCTATCGCCTCGATGCGGGACAGTATGTCGAGACGAAAAAGATGATACTGCTTAAATAGTACGCACGAATTGTCCGATACAAACAGCCGCCCCCAACGGGGCGGCTGTTTTGCTTTCCCCGGAATTGCCTTGCCGCCGGAACGGTTCCTGTTTACCTTGAGCCTCAATTCGATCCAACAACAAAACAATGGAGCGCGGGCCGGAGAACCACGCGGGGCAATTCAATGAGCACCACCACGATACCATACCTCGGCGAATCATTCTCCCTGCTGACCGCGATTGTCTGGGCATCGGCGGTAATCCTTTTCAAGCGAAGCGGTGAGTCGGTTCACCCGATCGGCCTGAACCTGTTCAAGAACGTGCTGGCGGTAGTGCTCTTTGTGCCGACCATCTGGCTGTTCGGCGAGGTGCTGCTCTACCCCGCCCCCCTGCGTGATTATTTGATAGTCCTGCTCAGCGGCGCGCTCGGAATCGGCATCGCCGACACGCTCTATTTCCAGTGCCTGAACCGGGTCGGGGCCGGTCTGACGGGGATAATCGCCTGCCTCTACAGCCCGGCTATCATAATCATGTCAACCATCTGGCTGGACGAGACTCTTTCCCTGTGGCAGGTTGTCGGCGTGATGATGATTGTCCTGGCAATACCGGTGGCAACGCCGCTGGGCAACTCCCACGGGCTTGATCGCCAAACTTTGCTTGTCGGCCTTGCCTATGGCTTGGTGTCGATCTTATTCACTGCTCTCAGCATAGTAATAGTCAAGCCGGTGCTGGATTACTCGCCCCTGCTGTGGGTGACCGAAATTCGCCTCATGGCCGGCGTGCTGGTTCTCTGTATAACGCTGCTATTTCATCCTAAACGCAGGAGTATCCTTTCCTCGATCAAGGCTCCGCAGGGCCGGGTGTTTACTGTCTCCGGGGCGTTTACCGGGGCTTATCTGGCGATGGTTGTCTGGCTGGCCGGGATGAAATATACGCAGGCTTCCACCGCTTCGGCGCTCAACGAGACCAGCAGCATCTTCATCTTTCTGCTGGCCGCGATCTTCTTGCATGAAAAGATAACCGTCCGACGCAGCCTCGGAATTGTCCTCGGTGTCGTCGGCGCTATATTGGTAACGTTTGCCGGCGGCGCAGGGTAGCCTTACGTTAGTTGACATTGACCTTCAATAGAGTAAATTAGGGCATGACTGATTCCAACCAGGCAACGCCTGTTATCCAGACTATCGCGCTCTGCCGGTATTGCGGGGTTACGCCGCGCATGTTCGGCGCCCTGCTGGCCCATTTCGGCAATTTGGAGCGCGTGATCCGGGCCGATTCCGGCACGCTGATGGCGATCAGCGGCATTGGAGTGGAAACCACCAACCGCATCGCGACCGCATCCGAGCAACTCGCAGCGGCCGAGGAACATTTCAACCAGTCGGCGGCGCGCGATATAACGATTGTCTCACGGCTCGATGAAACCTATCCGCGACGGCTTTTCGAATTGAACGACCCGCCATCACTTTTATACGTGCGCGGAATGATACCCGATAACGAGACCCGCATGGTCGCCCTGGTTGGGGGCGAAAACGCTACCAACGACGGTATCGAGCTTACTGTCAAGCTGGCCCGGCGGTTTACCGCCGAGGGTGTATCGGTGGTTTCATCGCTCAACGCCGGTATCGATGCCGCCGCCCACCTGGGAATCAGGGCCGAAAACGGCACCTCTTTCGCGGTCCTCGAGGCGGGGTTCGACCAAATTCATCCGGCTGAGAACGCGCCGCTGGCAGTGGACATTCTCAAGTCGGGCGGGCTGATCTCCGAGTACGCTCCCGATGCCGAATTCAAAGAGGACAACTACTGCCAATCCAATCGTCTGATAGCGGGTCTGACCCAGGCGGTTGTTATAACCGAACTG
The DNA here is from genome assembly GCA_030641085.1 of Calditrichota bacterium. GTDB lineage: Bacteria > Zixibacteria > MSB-5A5 > GN15 > FEB-12 > DAOWIC01. The sequence continues at coordinate 3,355 of DAOWIC010000055.1, read as the reverse complement.
TACCAAGGTTCGATGCGCACGCTCGACCTGCTGAACTGCTGTAGCCAGATCGGCAAACTGGTATTTGTCATGATCGATCCCGAACTGGGAGCGCTGGCGGACCAGGCCAGCCTGAACGACGCGGTCGCCAACGGCGCGATACCGATAATCGGCCTCGATAGAGTGGACGACATAATCAAATCGCTCGTCTGATTCAGACTAATGGATGACCGGTACTTCACAATCGAAAAACCGGCGGTAGCCGAAACAAAGGTCAAAGGCTCGCGCTTTATTGCGGTCACTCATCTCGTGAACACGGTCGACGAAGCGCTGGCCGAACTCGAAAAGATTCGCAAGCGGGAATACGCCGCCACGCACAACTGCTACGCCTGGCGAGCGGGGTTGGCTAAAGAGGCACAGTTTAAATATTCCGACGACGGTGAGCCGAGCGGTACCGCCGGTCGGCCGATTTATGATGTTATCACCGGCGGCGGCGTGGACAATATCCTGCTGGTGGTAACGCGCTATTTCGGCGGCACCAAGCTGGGCACCGGCGGGCTGGTGCGAGCGTACAGCGGGGCGGCCAAGCTGGCGCTTGAACAGTCGAGCAAGAAGGAAAACTTCATCACCGACCAAATGATCGTCGAAATCGAGTTCCCTCTTTATGACCAGATCGTTCGGCTGATTCATCGGATCGGCGCGATCCAAAACAAGGCCGATTTCTCCGATCATGTCAGGCTCGACCTGGAGATCAGGAACAGTCTGTACGACCGGCTGGAGACCGAGATTATTGAACTCTCTCAGGGCAGGGCGAAAATTGAAAAGCAGTAAACGGCACGGACGCATCGATTGTCTCGGGATGGGGATTATCCCGTATGACCTGCTGTTCAATGTCGCCAAATATCCAAAGGCCGGCAGCAAAATAGACGCGCGCGATTTTTTCATGCAGGGTGGCGGCCCGGTGCCCAATGTGGTCATCGGTCTCTCGCGGCTGGGGATGAAAACCGCCCTGATTGCGGTGGTTGGCGACGATCCCTTCGGGAAGCTCTCGATTGACGAGATCAAGCGGGAGAAGGTTGACCATCGGTACATGATTATCAAAAAGCAGCCGTCGGCGCTGGCGGCGGGATGGATCGAGGATGGTTCCGGCGACCGAACGATGGTTCTCTCGCGTGAGATATTTGTCAAGCCGAATGATCTGAAAACCGCGACTTACCCCCGGCCGCGGATTGTCCATCTCGATGGACGGGATATGTCGGCGACCATGAAACTGGCCCGCTGGGCGAAACGCCAGGGCGCGCTGGTTTCCTTCGACATTGGCTCGATGCGCAACGACGTCTCGGAGGCTTTCGGACTGGTCGATCACCTGGTGGTGGCCGACGTGTACGCCTACGGTTTCACCGGCGCCCGCTCCGCACGCGGCGCGATAAAAAGGCTGGCGGCCTATTGCCCCGGTACGATTGTCGTGACCGAGGGGATAAAAGGCTCGCTCGGGCGAGAGAAAGATAGCGGCGATTTTGTCCGGCAACCCGCATACAAAGTGAAAAATGTCGACACCACCGGCGCGGGTGATTGTTACCATACCGGATATCTGTACGGCCTGCTCAAGGATGGCGACTTAGCCGAACGCATGATGCTGGGTGCGGCGGCGGCGGCGCTCAAATGCACCCGGCCGGGCGCCCGGACCGGCATTCCTGATTTGAAGCAACTGACCCGCTTTATCAACAGCAACCCGAAAATCTACCGTTGAGGGGAGGAACATGCTGCATACATTGAACCAGATCGATCAGGCAGTTTTTCTTTTCATCAACCAGCAACTGGCCAACCCGGCTACCGATTTCATCATGCCGTTTATCACCTCCGACATCCTGCTGCGCGTGATATACGCTGTCGGCATTCTGCTTTTGCTCTGGAAGGGGAACCGGCGACTGCGCTGGATGGTGCTTTTTTCGGCGATCGTTCTGACTCTGACCGACCAGATCGTGGCCAACTACCTCAAACACTGGATCGAACGCCCGCGACCATGCCACACTATGGACGAACTGCACCTGCTGATTGCATGCGGCGGCGGCTTTTCGATGCCGTCGGCTCACGCCGCCAATGTTTTCGGGCAGGCTATTTTGTTCTCGTTCGACTACAAGATAGCACGGCCCTACCTGCTCACCTTTGCATCACTGGTGGCGATCAGCCGGGTCTTCGTGGGGGTGCACTATCCGGGCGACATAATTGTCGGTTCGGCCATCGGCGCGCTGATCGGCCTGGCGCTGGCTGTGATTTTCGCCAGAGTCTATGCAACCTGGCTGAAAGGAAAAGAAAAAAGGGTGGATCATGCCGTATGAAATCGAGATTGTAAAAGGCGATATCACCGCAACCGACACTGAGGCGATTGTCAACGCCGCCAACAATGAGTTCTGGATGGGTTCCGGGGTGGCGGGCGCGATCAAGGCGGCCGGAGGGGAGATTGTCGAAGAGGAGGCGATGAACAAGGGGCCGACCATGCCGGGCGAGGCGGTTTTCGGCACTGCCGGAAGGCTGCCGTTCAAAGTCGTCATCCATGCCGCCGTCATGGGTCAGGACCTGCGCACCTCGGACAAGCTGATTCGCAAAGCCACTATCGCCAGCCTGAGTGTGGCCGACAAGCTCAAGCTCGAGTCGGTCGCGTTGCCGGCATTCGGGACCGGTGTAGGCGGTTTTCCGATGAAAGCCTGCGCCCATATCATGCTCACGGCCGCGCGAGGTTACGCGAGCATGGCAAAACACCTGAAACGGGTGCAGTTTTGCCTCTTTGATGAATTCGGCTTTAGTTTGTTTACGCAGGAATTAAGCGATCAGGAAAACCGCTGATCGCATTCGGCGGATCTACAACGGCATCTCAACGACACGATATCTCTTGAAGAGCTTGCCGCCCATCTGCTCGGCGGCGCGCCGCATCAGCTCGTTGGTTTCCAAAATCCAGGAGAGTTCGGCCCAGTCATAGCCGCGAGCAATCGCCCGATTGTAGGTCTCGACATACATCAGCGAATCAATACCACGGCGCTGGAACTCGGGTACAACACCGAACATGATCAGACGCACGCACCTGACTTTGTTTCGCACTTTCGTATGCCAGAGCAGCTTGAGCAGTCCGGTCGGAAAGAGCCGGCCCTTGAGATGGATCAGGGCTTGGTTGAAATCGGGCAGGGCGAGACTGAACGCGACCGGCTTGCCCTCAAACTCCGCGATCAGGGCCAGCTCCGGATCGACAATCTGTTTAAGGCCCCAGGCCACGTAGTCGAACTCTTCTTCACCCATGGGAACGAAGCCCCAATTCAGCTCCCAGGCATTGTCATAAATCGTTTTAACTCGCTGCAGCTCATTGTTGAAATCCGACATCTTG
>DAOWIC010000060.1 GCA_030641085.1 Calditrichota bacterium | reverse complement strand
CCGGCGCCTGGATTACTCGAAGCAGCTACGTCGATGTTGACGGCTATTTCTCGTTCGACTCGGTCCCGATGGGCAACCATGATCTCCAGGTTGTATATCTGCCCAATGATGATACGCTGAAAAGGTTCGTCTCGGTCCTGCCCGGATCATCCCCGTACGCGGTCTATACTGTCGGTACTGCCGACTGGTCCGGCGGCGGCGGAGGCGGATCGCTGGAATTTATACCAGCCTCCGACTCTGTCTATAGCTGGCCCCAATGCGATAATTTGTCTTTCTGGATCGTTAACAATTCCGGTTCGGCCATAACTATCAACTCGCTTACCTTTAGCTGGTCTTCGCCTGTCGCCTACTACCGCTATATCCGGTGGGACGGCACCACGGTGGTAAACTCCAACAACCCACGCATCAGCTCCGGTGAAGCTGCCTCATTCTCGTCGTCCCAGACGATTAACGCTTCCGACAGCGCCCGGGTCGCTATCGAGAATTTCAAGCATAATCTCAGCGGCGGTCCCAATGTCAACATGGCTAATGTCACCGCCAATATACTCCTCTCCGATGGAACCAGCCTTGATATCACCTTCGGAAGCTGTAACTAACAGCACCCAATCCCGGCACTAATGGACTCGACAGCGTCTGTCGATAGATGATATAGTGGCTTATCATAAGACAGAGCCGGATGGCCCGGTATGGCTGACGGGAAATTGAGGAAAGACAGGTGCTCAGGGAAAACCGTGGTTTCACGCTCATAGAACTGGTGATGATAATTGTCATTATCGGCGTACTGGCAACGGTGGCTACTCGTAAGATGGGATCGACCATTGAGACAGCGCGGGTCGAGCAGACCAAAAAGGAGCTGGCCCAGCTATCGTTCGCCATCGTCGGCAATCCTGATCTGTACACCGACGGCGCCCGGACCGATTTCGGATATGTCGGCGATGTTGGAGCGTTGCCGCCCAGTCTGACCGCTCTGACCACCAATCCGGGAGGCTATTCAACCTGGGACGGGCCCTACATTGTTGGTGATTTCAAGAACGATGGTTATCGGAAGGATGCCTGGAGTACCGACTACGTGTACAGCGATACTGTCCTGCGTTCGACAGGTTCAGGCTCTAACATTGACAAGGTTTTTGCGGCGAGTACGCCCGCGTTATTGAGCAACAGCGTGTCGGGTTATGTGGTCGATGCCGGGAACGATGTCCCCGGTACAGATTTTATCGATTCGTTGTGGATCAGCTTGATCTATCCGAACGGCACCGGCGGCACTACCACCAGTTCCGCTCACCCGGACGCCAACGGCAGCTTTTCCTTTTCCGCAATCCCGATCGGGAACCACGCCCTGAGGCTTGTTTACATCCCGGACAGCGACACAGTGACCCTGGCGGTCTCTGTCACGCCCAACAACACCACCAAGCTCAGCATCACTTTCCCGGCCGACCTCTGGTAACGCCCGGCTTTCTACGACAGTTCTTTGATCTCGAGGTTGATGCCTCTTTTTTTCAATTGCGGAATAAACAGCGACGGGTTGACCGCCATCTCCTGCGGCTTGCATCCGCGTTCCGTGATCTGACCCGCGGCCGCCATCCAGGCGACTATCGCGGCCGGGAATGCGGTTGTCCGCATCATGGCAGTCAAGCCGGTCTTATTGTCCTGGCGGTCGACAATTTCGTATACGATCGTCTTAGCCTGACCGTCCTTCTCGCCATCGGCGATGAGACGAACGAGCACCATATCCAGCCCGCCCAGAGTGAGATTCTTGTCGAGCACAGCTTTGAACAGGGCGCGCGGTTCCACTGCCTGGCCATCGACCTCGATCTTCTGGCGCGAACCCAGCCCGATCTCCAGCATCGGCTTCATCAATTGACAGTGCCCCGGGTAGCGGATTGTTTTGTAATCGAGAAAGTCAACCTGTCCCGCGTAGGTATCCGGCAAAGTCGAGGTGCCGCCGGAGGTGTAAAACGCCTCCAGTGTACCGATTCCGTCAAACTCGAGTCCCTCGACCGCCGTCATGGGGCTAACCACCTTCTTCTTGCCCTCTTCGAGGATGACGCACGGTTCCCAGTACTCGTTGATCAGGCCCTCGGCCGAAAAGACCATCTGGTAATTCAGTGGCGGGCGTGGCGACTGCGGCAATCCCCCGACCCGTATCTTGATTGACTTTGTCCGGTCGAGTTTGGCAAAGGCGTCGGCGGCAAAAATTGACACCATCCCCGGCGCAAGACCGCAGTCCGGTACGATAATAACTCCTGCGCGCTCGGCGTCGCCGTCCATCTCCCGCTGAATGTTGACCACATCATTGTTGCCGCCCAGATCGACCATGTGACACCCGGCCTCGATTGCCGCTCGCGTCAGGCCCGGATTGTATTTGTATGTCACGCATGAGACGACAGCGTCATAGTCACGCAGGATTTCCGTCGCCCGGCTTTCATCACCGGCGTCAAGAACAGCCGGAGTGCCCTTACCCTCACCGTATCTTAGGGCTACATCCTTAGCCAGCGATTCATCAATATCAAACACGCCCACCTGTTTAACATCTTCAACCCGTGCCAAATCATGAACCGCCGCGCGACCCATCAGGCCGGCACCAATTACCGCTATTCTCATATACTATTCTCCTGTATTTATGACAGGGAGGAATATAATACGAGCAGATCCCTCAATAAAACAATAAACATTGCCTGATTCAGGCTGCCCGCTCGTCCGGCCGGCCGGTGCAGAATCCATACGGCTGGCCGATACTAATCAGCAAGGCCTTAGGTCGGACTGTTATTGCAAAGGGAACTTGGATTTGACAACATTGGTAAACACCGACCGTGAGCTCGGGGAGGAACCTAGAGACCATTCACGCCTGCTGAATGTTTTGCGCCCGTTTCTGAATCGTTTTCTGGCGCTTAATCACGACATCAACAACTCGCTTGGGGGTGTCATCGGCTATGCCGAGTGTCTCCTGCTGGAGGAGGATCTTTCCGCCTCACAGCGAGAGTGCGCGGAGAAGATAATGATCTGCGCCGAAGGGATACAGGCGTTGATGGAAGAGTTGGGCGATTTGAAAACGGCCATGAGCGACGACAAAGATCTCGAGGTGTTCCTGACCGGACTGTCCCGGAGCGCCGTGCCTCAGACGAGCTGATTCATCTTTCTCAGAAGCCATTCCATGGCGAGGGCGGCGATTATTATCAGCAGAAGCCAGTACTTGTTCCACAGTATAATCTCGCTCTTCTGCACAACGGCGACTGCGGTGCGGTCGATTGAGGCCAGTGCCCGGTCGAAATCGGCGAAAGCAAAATACTGACCGCCGGAAAGACGCGCGAGCGCCATCAGGTTGGCCGGGTTGCCGCTGGGGTCAAACTCTTCCAGCGAGAACGATTCCACCACCACCCGACCATCCTGCCGCTTCAACACGCGGCCGTCTTTGGAGACCGTGGCCGTGTACCGGTAATTGCCGGGTGTAAGATTGACAAAGTCGGCGCGGTATTTCCCCTCGCCTTGCGAAATCAGATCGCGCTCCAGCACCGCCTCATCATCGCCCGTGAGAGAAACGACTCCGGTCACACCCGGAATCGGCCGGAAACCCTGATCGAACGCGAATCCATCAAAGCGCACTATCTCCCCCCGGTGATACACTTCCTTATCCGGTCTGACTCGTACCGGGTCAAAATCATCACTGACAGTCAGCCAACTGGCGGTCCCTTCGACAAACTTGCCGTAGTTCGAATCGTCTTCGCCGAACCCCAGGCTAACAAAGCCCCAGGTCCAGAACGGCAGCGCCGCTGAGACCATCACCTTGCCGGGACCGATCCGCTTGTAGCCCAGAATCGGATACCTGCCGACAGCCGGTCGCGTCAGGACGGCACTGGCGAGAATAATCCCATTGGGATCGATCCGGTCGCATCGAACCAGCGCTTGAAAGGGCGGCAGTTCCGTCCAGACCGAGCGGATACCGGCCTGGGTGTCGGCCAGCCTGATCGACGGATGGAAAAGATGGCCCTCCTGTGGTTCGCCGGAAAAACTGGTGTAGTTTACGGCCGATGACCTGCTGGTCGAAAAGGGCAGCAGGCGGTCAAACCATTCGACCGGTCCGCGACGGCTGAACTTATCGCCCATCATCACCCACAACGCACCCCCCTTATCGTTTAGATAGGAGCGAATCAATTCCTGCCTCGAGCCGAGTTTCTCCGGATCGGGGTCGTGTAGCACGATCAGATCGTAGCGGTTCAACTCCGTCTGGCGCGTTGGGAACCGTCCGCCAAGATTGCCCGCCTTGTCACCGGTCAGCAGCAGCTCGACATCGTACTTGTCGGATTGATCCAAAAATCGCTTCAGGAAGCCGACCTCCTGATCGGGATGATCGCTGGCCAGAAGCACCAGCAGTTTGCTCTTGAGCACCTTCACCGAAAAAGACCGCCGGTTGTTGGTCAGGTTCTCTTCACCGGCTGCCTCTGGTATATTTACCCTGAGAATTTTCTGGCCCGGAGTTGTCGGCGTGTACTTAAGGGTTACCTCGCCCAGCCCCTCCTGCTGATCGATCCGGAAACGCTCGGTCGTTACTACTCGGATTGAGTCAAGCAGTTCAATGGCGAGGCTCCGATCTTCGGCATCCTTCCAACTCAGACGGAGCTTGATTTCGCTCGGCTGGCCGACAAAAAGAACCGGGTTGAAAGAGAGATCGCTGATACCGACAT
>DAOWIC010000348.1 GCA_030641085.1 Calditrichota bacterium | reverse complement strand
GGCCACCTCAGCGTCATCCATTTTTTCGGCGCGGACGCTGACGATTTCATCCTTGTAACGCTCGATCTTGTTTTTCAGCTTGTTGAGCTTGACAGCGATTTCCTCAGGGCGATTGGTCGCAAAACCCATGGGGTCATGGGTCAGTCCGGTGACGTTGTAACGGTACCCTTCACCGTAGGCCGGCATGGGCGACACGAAGTTTTCGGTCAACTCGAACGGCACAAACTGATCGGGAGGAACCGTCGGCTTGACCCGCTCAATCAGGTCATACTCGCCCTGTTCGGGAATGGTCACGATACCACGCGAATGGCCGATGACCTCGTCGAGCAGGATAGTGACCGGAGTGCGAAATCTCTCGGCCAGGTTAAAGGCCCTGATGGTCTCGGTGAGTGTATCGTTAACCGTCGATGGGGCCACGACAATAGCGGTAAAGTCGCCATGCGAGCCCCAGCGGGCCTGCATGGTATCGGACTGGCTGATCTTGGTCGGCAATCCGGTGGACGGGCCACCGCGTTGAACGTTGACGATGACACACGGTGTTTCGGTCATATAGGCATAGCCTATATTTTCCAGCATCAGCGAGTATCCCGGACCTGATGTAGCCGTCATTGATTTACGGCCGGAAATCGAAGCGCCGACAATGGCCGCAATTGATGCAATCTCATCCTCCATCTGGACGAATCTGCGACCGAGTCGGGGAAGCACGCGGGCACAGCCTTCGGCGATTTCAGTCGACGGCGTTATCGGATAGCCGGCAAAGAAAGTGAGCCCGGCGTAGATCGCGCCTTCGACACATGCCCCGTTTCCCTGTAAAAGTTTCTTATTCACATCCGCCATGTTACCTTGACCTACCTTACTTGTAATTGGATGTTATTGCGAAATCGGGACAATGTACCCAGCAGATTGTACACTGGGTGCAGTTTTCCGGTCGGGCTTGAACCGGCTTGCCGTCCGGGTCGGGCTCCAACACCTGTTTGGGGCACAGAGCGATGCATATATTGCACGCCTTGCACCAGGCAAGATTGATCTCCAGCGGCAAAGGGCCGTTGACATAATCGTACTTGCTCTGTGCGGCCGGTTTGGATTCGGAACCGCCGGCCGGTTTGACATCAGACATACCTAAACCTCGAAGCTAACTTAGTATTATTGTCTTAAGAGCCGTTGCCCTTATTTTTTCTTCTTTCCCTTAGCCGTGGTCTTTTTGGCTGCCGGTTTCTTGGCCGCAGACTTTTTCGGCGCGGTCTTTTTGGCCGTTGTTTTTTTGGCTGCAGCTTTTTTCACAGCGGCTTTATTGGCCGGTTTAGCCTTGGATTTCTTCATCAGGTCTTTGAGCAACCCGGGGATCTCGGTCGGGGATCCGGCCACCGGGACACCGGCCTTGTTCAGCGCCTTGATCTTGTCGGCCGCCGTGCCGGAACCGCCGGAGATAATCGCACCGGCATGCCCCATCCGCTTTCCGGGAGGAGCCGTCTGACCGGCGATGAACGACACGACCGGCTTGGTTACGTTCTTCTTGATAAACTTCGCCGCCTCTTCCTCATCGGAGCCGCCGATTTCACCGATCATGACAATCGCCTTGGTCGAATTGTCGGCCTGGAACGCCTCGAGACAGTCGATGAAGTTGGTGCCTATCACCTGGTCGCCGCCGATACCGATGCAGGTCGACTGCCCCATACCTTCGCAGGTCAGCGCCCAGATCGCTTCATAGGTAAGGGTGCCGGAGCGGGAGACCACGCCGACGCCGCCCTTCTTGACAATGGAGCCGGGCATAATGCCGACTTTGGACTGATCCGGCGAAATAAGGCCGGGGCAGTTGGGGCCGATAAGGCGCGCGCCGTTTTCCCGAACGTAGGGATAGACTTTCATCATATCATTGGCTGGCAGGCCCTCGGTGATGCATACGACCGTCTTGATCCCGGCATCGACCGCCTCGTAGATAGCGTCGATCGCGAACGCCGGCGGAACATAAATGACCGAAGCGTTGGCGCCGGTCGCCTTGACGGCATCTTCGACCGTGTTGAAAACCGGAATACTGTTTATCTTGGTGCCACCCTTGCCGGGCGTGACGCCGGCCACAACATGAGTGCCGTATTCTTTCATCTGCTTCGCGTGAAACGAGCCGTCGCGTCCGGTAATTCCCTGAACAATCAGTTTCGTCTTCTTATTGATAAAAATCGACATTTTGTACCATCCTTCAATTTTCTAAAATTACGCCGTACCCGCCAGTTCAATCGCTTTCTTGACCACGTTATCAAGGGTGTCCGCCGAGGGGAGATTTACCGATTGGAGAATTTTGTACGCTTCCTTCTCGTTGGTGCCGGTCAGCCGAACAACCACCGGTACTGATGGGTTGAGTTGTTTGAAGGCGGCAACGATACCGTTGGCCACATCGTCACAGCGCGTGATACCGCCGAAAATGTTGATCAGGATCGCCCGCACGTTCGGATCGTCGAGGATGATTTTCACCGCCGAAACCACTTTCTGCGGGTTGGAGGAGCCGCCGATATCGAGGAAGTTGGCCGGCTCGCCGCCGTACTTTTTGACAAGGTCCATGGTGGCCATGGCCAGTCCGGCGCCGTTGACGATACAGCCGATATAGCCGTCGAGTTTCACAAACGACAGGTCGGCTTCACGAGCTTCGACTTCGGCCGGTTCTTCGGCGTCGATGTCGCGCATGGCGGCAATCGCCTTCTGGCGGTAAAGACCGTTGTCGTCGATATTTATCTTGGCATCGAGAGCGATAACATCGCCATTGGTGTTCGTGATAAGCGGATTGATCTCAACCAGAGAGCAGTCCTTGCTCCAAAAGACGTCATACAGTTTCATGATAATATCTGCGGCGGCGCGCACCTGGGCGATATCGCGATAGAGCTTGTAGGCCAGGTTGCGAGCCTGGAACGGCCGCAGGCCCTTGACCGGATCGACATGAAGCTTGAATATCTTTTCCGGCGTCTTAGCGGCGACCTCTTCGATATCAACGCCGCCCGCCGGCGAGACCATGATAACCGGCTTTTTGGTGGCGCGGTCAAGGATGATACCGACGTATGATTCGGAGATGATGTCCTCGGCGACAGTTACCAGGACCTTCTTGACCTCGAGGCCCTTGATGTCCATGCCGACAATCTTCTGGGCGAGGATCTTGGCGTTTTCGGCGTTTTCGGCGTACTTAATACCGCCGGCTTTACCGCGTCCCCCGACATGGACCTGCGATTTCACCATCACCGGCCGATTGACTTTCTGCGCGATTTCAAAAGCTTCCGCCGGGGTGGTGGCTACCTGCCCCTCCGGAACCGGGATTCCCGCATCAGCAAAAACCTCTTTAGCCTGGTACTCATGAATCTTCATTGGTTGCTTCCCTCATCGCTATGCTTTTTGTTGTCTACTGTTTCCGTTTGGTAGAATTCGCGTGCCATTAATTCCAGTTCCGGGCGACTGTTACGCACGGGTTCGTCGAGAACCCGATCCATCAGGTGGTCCAGGATACGACCGATAGCCGGTCCGGGTGTGAGGTCGAATATCTTCATCAGGTCGTTACCGTCGATCTCCAGATCGGAGATCACGAACGGCGGTTTGCGATCCAGTTCGGCGCGAATGTCGGCCTCAAACTGGTCCACATCCTCGGTCGTACCGCCCATCCCCTGCGCGACAACATCGGCGCGCCGCAGATCGAGCAGGTCAAAGATAAGCGAAACACCGACTCTTTTGATCAGGCGCCGCATGCCCTTGTCGGTCACGTCGGTGGTAAACATGTGCCGCTCTATCAGCGTCATGACATCGGCGGTCAGGTCGTTGGAGTAACGCAGGCGCTTCATGACATCGCGCGCCACTCGCGCACCGCTTGATTCGTGGCCGTAGAAAGTAGCCCCTTTGTCCACCAGGCGCTTGTGCACCGGCTTGGTGATATCGTGAAAGAGAGCCGCCAGCCTCAGGCGCAGGTCCGGGCGGCACTCGTCGATGATGTGCATGGTGTGTTCGAAAACGTCGTACTTGTGAAAGCCTCCCGGTTGATCCACCCCCACACAGCGATCCAGCTCCGGCATCACCTCTTTGAGAAGCCCGGAGGTCTGCATCAGGCGGAAGCCGTCGGACGGATTTTCGGCCAGTTCCAGAAGCTTGTTGAACTCCTCGGCTATCCGTTCGGCCGAGACAGTCTTGATAAGGGAGGCGTGTTTGCGCAGGGCTGCGAATGTCCTCGGTTCGATAATCAGGTTGAAGCGGGCCGCGAACTGCACCGCCCGCAGCATCCGCAG
>DAOWIC010000049.1 GCA_030641085.1 Calditrichota bacterium | reverse complement strand
ACGGGTCCAGCTTTCCGACCACAAAAGGCATAATGACCAGCAACGTCAAAGCTGCTGTCCAGATCGCTACTCCGGGCAAAGGACCTCTCGAGCGGTCAAAGAAAAGCGTAGCGATGACAATGACACCGATGGCGAAGGAGGTGCACAAGGTCGAATACGGTCCGCCCACGGTAAAGGCCAGTATCAAACCACCGACAAAAGCACCGATGCCCTCCAGCAAGTAGACGTTCACTATGCTGCCCGCAGGTCTCTCCCCCTCGCCGGTGATAGCGGAGAAAAGCCAGCCGGATACCAGGCCGACCGGAAACATGGTAAAAATTGAGACGAGCGCCGCCTCGCTGAAAGGGATCAGCTCGCCGACAACATCAGCGACCGCCAGCGGCAGCAGCCTTATGACAACGATCATCATCGGCAGCAGAATGGCACCAAGCAAAAAAAGCGGCTCCGATGTCAGTCGGGCACGTGCTCGTCCTCCTAACTGCGCCCCGACGGCGACCGACAGCAGCCAGCCGAATAGCGCGGTCCCGATAAAAAGTTCGTCACCGTTTAGTGACGAGACCAACTCCCGCAGAAGCAGGACCTGGCCGCCGATGGAATAAAAGCCGAGCAGGAACGCTTTTCGTTTCATTTAGAAAATACCGGGAATTTCCCGAGAGCAATATTTACATCGATTAGCTTCAAGATTATAGGCGCGAATCGTGTAGCCGCGACGGTCGATCAGGGTCTCGCCGCAACCCGGACAATAGGTCGATTCGGCCGGATGGCCGGGAACATTGCCCAGGTAAACGAACTGAAGCCCTTCGGCGCGGCAGGCGTCGTAGGCAGTCTCGAGCGTCTTCTGGGGCGTGGGTGGCAGATTCCGAAGCAGATACTGCGGGTGAAAACGCGAGAAGTGTATCGGCGTGTCCGCCCCGAGGTTCGTCTTGATCCACCGGGCGAGGTCCACGAATTCCTCCGCGGTGTCATTGAGAGTCGGCACCACCAGGTAAACCAGTTCCAGCCAGACGCCGGAGTTCTTGATCTGTTCCAGCCGTTTGAGCACCGGCGCCAGTTCACCGCCGACTATATCGCGATAATAGTCCTCACGGATTGACTTGAGATCGACCTTGACTGCATCGAGCCGCGTCAGCAGTTCGGCCAGCGGCTTTTCTTCGATATACCCGCCGGTAATCATCACCGACTTGATACCCTGCTTCTGTCCCCGGTCGGCGATATCGTACATGTACTCATAAAAGATGACCGGTTCCGAATAAGTATAGGCGATTATCGGTATGTTGCGACCAGTGCATATATCTATCATGTCCGACGGCGGTATATCCAGGTTATCGGTCTGCTCCGGTCGTGACTGCGATATCTCCCAGTTCTGGCAAAACTTGCAGTTGACGTTACACCCGGCCGTCGCCAGTGACAGCGCTTTGGTGCCCGGATAAAAATGGTAGAGCGGCTTTTTTTCGATCGGATCGATATTGAGCGCGCACGGCAAACCGTAGACAAGCGTCTTGTATACATCGCCCTGGTTCTCTCGCACGCCGCAATAACCGCGTTCCATATCGGTTACCAGACAGTGGCGCGGGCAGAGTTCGCATTCGACACCGCCGGTATCGAGCTTCTTGTAGTATCGTGCCTCGACCGACGAAAGACGACTGGCGTAGTCGAAGGCACAGGCGTTCTGAATGCCGCCAAGGAACTCCGGCAACAGGCTCGTCTGTGATGCCGCCGCGGCGGCCAGGCCGCACCCGGCGCAACGCATGAAAGTCCGGCGTTTCATCAGAGCAACCCTCCACTCGTCTCGCGACCGGTCTTGTCCACCACAATAACCCGGCTGTCGATGCGATTCAGATCGGCCACACCGAGACCGATCTTTTCGGCGGTGGCGAGATACTTCACCGGACGGCCGGCTTTGGCCAGCGGCGGCTGCCCGTGGGTAGTGCGGATGTTCTCCAGAATCTCAAGCCCGATTCGGTCCGCCGCCACCGGATCGGCAGAAATGACCAGCCCGCCGTACCACGCCAAAAACTGGCTCATATATCCCGGCCCGCCGTGGTACTGAACCCGCACGGCATCAATGATGGTCAGGCGGTTTTTTGTCCTGATCGGCTCCAGATTGAAGACATGGGCACAGTATGGATCGCAGTTGCAGTCATGATACTTGTTCGGATTATGAATCGCGCCATACATGTTTTTCATTCCTCCGGACAGACCGGCCAGCGAGTGATCTT
>DAOWIC010000023.1 GCA_030641085.1 Calditrichota bacterium | reverse complement strand
ATTCGTTATGTCTACTCTTCTTATAACCGATTCGCGACATGCGGTAATCAGTCTTACAATGGGCCGGGATCTCCCCTATCTCTTTAGTCTATTAACGAACCGGCAGGTGGTTTTGTCCAAACCGGTTCAACATCGAGCGTAATATCTACGTCAATAGAGCAGTACGAACAATTGACCATCAACATCAACAAACATCGTAAATACAGGAGGAGTCATGAAAACACTGGTGGGCGTTTTGGCTCTGCTTATGGCTGTGGCCGTTTTTGGCGTAATCGTGCCGGATCCGATTCTAAGCGGTAATAGCGACGACAGTTATCCCTCTCCGGATGAGTTCGTCAAAGTAGACGTAATGCCTGAGATGACTCACATGGCCACACCTGAGTATCCCTCGAAAGCGAAAAAGAGCGGCCTCGAGGGAACGGTTCACATCAAGAGCCTGATAGATCGCGAGGGCGGTGTGGTCCAGTCTCTTATAGCCGAATCATCCGGATCGGATCTGCTGGACAAAGCGGCGCTTAAGGCCGCCGGCGAATGCCGGTACAGCCCCGGCCAAGTCGACGGCAAGCCGGTCGCAGTCTGGATTCAATTCAAAACCGAGTTTAGCCTGGATGACTGTGAGCCGGATGAGCTGCTCGAATTGAGCCAGATGCCCGAGTTTCTCTACCAACCACCACCGGTCTATCCTGAGAAAGCCAAAAAGGACGGGATCGAGGGCACGGTTCAGATGAAGGTACTGGTATCCAAGACCGGTGAGCCGGCCAAGGTTAAGGTGGTCGAGTCCAGTTGTGGTGATTGCGGTTTCCAAGAAGCGGCAATCGCGGCGGCCAGGCAGTACAAGTTCAAGCCGGGCCTGATGGACGACAAGCCGGTAGCGAGTTGGATTACCTTCGAGGTCTCTTTTCGGCTTAAATGACAGGCTGAAGAAGACTCTGGGCCTCATTGCAGGCCGGCTTACACCGGCCTGTTTTTTGTGCTAACGCGCAGTGTCGGTCAGTTGGTACTCTCGAACGTAACCTTGTAGGTGACCCAGACATTGACCGGACGCCCGTTCTGAATACCCGGTTTAAACTTATTGTACTTTGCCGCTGCCACCGCGGCTTCGTCCAGGGCGACAAAGCCCGATGATCTGCCCACCTGAGCGTCTCGGACATTACCCTCCTTGTCTACCAGCGCCTTCACCCAGACGACACCGCCGATCCCAATCTCTCGCATCATTCGCGGATACTCGGGCGTGTGCTGGAAGATCATCTCTGGCAGAATCTGGACCGGCACAAATTCGTCCGGCTCGGGAAGGTAATCGACATCGTCGATATCGACCATGATCTCCCCCCTGCTGTCGTCGAGCACGGGATTATTGTCCCGTATCAATTGGGCCATTTCGTCGCGCGTGGCCAGCGTCATCTCGTCGCCGACCCAGTCGTCATCATCGACCGCGACCAGAGTGCCAACCTTCGGCACCGGCACATCGGGTCGATTCACCCTGACCTGTGGCAGCCGGGGCGCCACACTTGGGGGCGGGCCCATATCGGCCACGATCTCGATTATCCGGGGGGTGGTGTCGATAGGTGCGAGGTCGTTATCCAGCCCGGATATGACTACCGACCCGAGCAGGATTATGCCGATGAAGCTTGTCGTGATGACAGTTCCCATGAACAGATTAAACTGGTACCGGCGCTTGAGTTCGTACGCGCCGTAGGTTGAATAGAGTACATTTGGATGTGCCATACAAGCCTCCTCTCCCTCTATCAGACTTTAAGGCTATGACTGCTACCTCCACCCGGAGGTGCTGTCTCCGCTGTTCACTATATATTACAGACGAACGGGCGGGTTCTTCCATCAAATGCAGGTTCGGGGCGAATTTTCAGGTGGATCGTGCGGAATGTCAGGCGAGGAAATACCACAAAAAAAAAGGCACTTCCCCGTTAGAGGAGGTGCCTTATGCCGTTTTCAAATTTCGGCCTTAGTTATCCAGAGTGAAGGTTACCTTGTAGGTTACCCAGACGTTGACCGGACGTCCGTTCTGAATACCGGGCTTAAACTTGTTATGCTTGGCGGCTGCGACCGCGGCTTCATCAAGGGCCTGAGTCCCGGAGGACTTGCCCACCATCGAGCGGCGCACACTACCTTCTCTATCCACCAGGGCCTTGACCCAGACCACACCGGTGATACCGGCCTGTTTGGCCAAACGGGGATATTCAGGGGTATGCTGGTAGATCATCTCCGGCATAATCTCGACCGGGACAAACTCGTCGGGCGCGGGCAGATAGTCGTCGTCGTCGATATCAACGACAATCTCCCCTTCGCCTTCAGTGGTAGCGGTGATATCGGGCGCGACGATCTCAGCCAATTCGGCTCGCGTCGCCAGGACGACATCCTCATCCACCACTTCGTCATCGGCCACCGGGGTCGGAATACCGACTGTCGGTGCCGCTACCTGGGGCTGGTCCACCTGAATTTGCGGCGGCTTCTTGGTGACACTGGGCGGCGGGCCCAGGTCAGCCACCGTCTTGATGACAACGGCGGTGGCGTCGATCGCATCGAGATCCTCTTGCATCGCCGAAACAATCCAACTGACAGCCAGTATCAAACCGATAAAAACCGCCGTCGAAACCGTGCCCATCAGGAAATTGAACTGGTACTTGCTTTTCAGTTCATATGCGCCGTAAGGTGAGTATACTACATTGAGTCGTGCCATTATAGTTCACCTTTCGCTTGCGCCTCGGCTACCGCGGATAGAAGAACCTTTGAGTCGCGTTCCTGCCAGTTGTCAATCGCATAGCGGTATGAGAACTTCTCTTTGAGGTCCTCGACTTTAACCCCCTGCTCGTCAGCGGTGTGTTGGTTCCACGACCGCTCGAGAAAGTCAATCTCATCGAGGATATTCACCATGTCAGCATAGGTGCCTTCGCGGTGAATCTTGATCAGAGTGCTCAGCTTGGGGTTCTCCAGATTCCTGGCCATCAATAGACCTCGTAGAGTATCCGGGTAGAACCTGTATGCGACTGTATCCGGTGTATTGGGATGGGTCGGCAACAACTGTGGAAGGTTGTCAACCCCGACTCTTTTCATATTCCACCAGAAGCGGCTATCTTCGTCGACTCTGATAGTCAGAAGGTTTGACTCCTTGATCTCGATCCGTTGCGGATCCTCTTCCTCCGGCGGGAGGTTAATCTCCATCGCCTGGGGCATGGAAAAGACCGTTGTCACCATGTAAAAAATCAGGAGCAGGAAGGCGATATCGACCATCGGCGTCATGTCGATGCGGATAGACATTCTCCGCTTGGGTCTTCTAAGACCTTTCTTTCCGTTCTTTGTTGCTCGTTCTGCTACTTCGCCGGCCATATATTAAATCACTCTCCTCTCAAACCTCGATTGCTGTAAAGACTTATAACTAATGTCATTTGTCTGCTCCAAACATTAACCTTCCGCTGTCTCGATCTCTTTATCGGTGATAATCAAGAATCGTTCCAGGTGGTTTTCCTGCATGGAACTCATTACATCATCCATGACGCCAAAACTGGCGTCCCGGTCAGCCTTAATAACAATCAGGGCTCTAAGGTTCTTGGCCCGCGCCTTGTTGATCCTCGAAGAAACGTTGTAAGAATCGCACTTCTTGACGCGACGAACGGTCGTACGCACCATCTCGCCCTCGATGTTGATATCGGCGACCTCAACATAGTCTACGTAAATCGAGTCGAGTTTCGTGACGGTAATGTTAATGACGTCTTTATCCGGCAGCTCAATTTGCGAGTGCGACTCCGGCAGATCAACCGCTCGTGCTTCCGGCGGTTTGAACTGCGTGGTCGCCATGTAGAAGATCAATAGCAGAAAGGCGATATCCACCATCGGAGTCATATCGACCCGAACGGAAACGCGCCGTTTCTTTTTGATTGCCATTGCTTAAGCGCTCTCTTTCTCTTTCAGAATCTGCAGGATTTCGAAAGTCGCTTCGTCTGTCGTGTAGTTAAAAGCGTCTACCTTATTAACAAAGAAGTTGTAGAAAAAGATTCCAAGGATACCGGAGACCAGACCACCGGCGGTGTTAACCAGAGCCTCGGAAATACCGGTCGCGAGCGCCGTGGCGTCGATAACACCACCCTCGACATTACCGGTGGCGGCAAAGGCGCGAATCATACCGATCGTCGTTCCCAGAAGGCCGACCATGGTTGCGATAGAGGCGATCGTGGAAAGGGCAATCAGGTTACGCTCAAGAAGCGGTCCTTCCAGCGCATTGGCTTCTTCAATCGCAGTCTGGGTGAGCTGGATTTTCTTTTCGGCGTCAAATACACTGCTGTCTTTCACTTCGCGGTAGCGGTCGATACCGGCGCGAAGGACGTTGGCGGTGGTACCACGCTGCTTGTCACAGGCGGCCAGAGCGCCATCGTAATCGTCGTTCTGAATCAGGGTGATCAGCTTCTTGAAAAAGACCTGTACCGAACTTTTGCCCTTGGCCACGCCGTACAGGGAAAAATAGCGCTCGATCACGAAAGCCAGGAGCATGATCAGCATCATGATAAGCAGCACAACGAGCGGACCGCCCTGGTAGATAGAATGTACAATCGGGTTCTCGGATGTTCTAAAGACTCCGTACCATAAACCAAACCCTATGGCAAATGCTACCAGTGCATTCAGGGTTACGAAGATTGTCTGTTTAACCACTTGAACTAAACCTCCAAATTAAATAAAACAAGTTTCTTTCATTCCCTTAGATTTCACCGCCCTTGGCCGCAACCAGAATGAATGCGCCAAGTGAGATTATCAGGCCCCAGGACATCGTGCCCAACAGAGCGCCCGGACCGTAACTGGTGCCAACACTGATGTAAGTCTCTTCCGGATTGAATCCGTATTCCGCGCCGAAGAACGACAGAAAGATGACCAGCACAAACAAAATCAGCGGCAGCCAGTTGTATCGCAGGATACTCTTGATCTTCAGCGCCTTCGCATCGTCGCTTCCCTTGGTGCCGTAAAGGCCGTACAGCGTATACGCCGGCAGAGCGATGCAGAGCAGAGTATAAATCAGAAGCAACAGGGCCGTAATCACCAGCACGCCGCCGGACGAAAAGACCGCTGACCCGACCGACCCGAGGGCGAAAATAGCGCCCAGACCGCTCAAACGATCATACTCTTTGACGATTTTCTTTTTGGCTACATAGCCATGAATAACTTCCTCTCCACTTTCTTCATCGTGGAAGGAAGCAGTGGCGCCGGCCTCGGCCGGGTTGGTCTCTGCCTCCGGCACCGCGGTTTCCTCGGTCGCCATAGTTGCGACTGCCAGGGAATCGCCCTCAGCCATGGCCAGCATCGCGCTGTCGGGGATTATGGCGTCGGCGTCAGCGACCGCGTTTTCGACTTCGGTAACGGGCACCGTCTCTTTATCTACCCTTTCATTATACACCGAATACCAGGGTATAAACAGCGATCCGATTACCACGAGACAGGCGACCGTCAACACCATGCGATCCAAATACGAGACCCGGCTTTCCAGAAGCGTACACTGCTCCCGGATGACTTCTCCCTGCGAGCGCTTGGCGAGAACTGCCTCGACCAACTTCTCTTTTTCGCCCTTGGTCTTGAACAGATCTTTGGGCTTACCGGGGAAAACATCGAACCCGATGTATCTCATTCGTTGTGCGTCGCTAATTCGCTTGTCGGAACCGCCTACCTTCTCTTCGTCAGCCATTCAGACTCCTAAAAGTTGTTTAGTTAACCGCGCGTTTATTCCACAAATTCAAAGCGCACCTGATCCTGTCCCTTCTTAGCTATACTATTAGAAGGATCGCACTTCAAAACTTTGCCATACCATTCGAACGAATTCTTAAAATCGTCGTTTGCGTCTAGTTCTTTCTCAGCTTTCGCCGCGGCCCGCAAGTGGTAGCACTGGGCAATCCACATCACGAGGTCTGGATCTTCACAGCCGCCGCCTTTGCAGTTGTAGGCAGCCTTCAGGTGAGTCAGCGCCCGACCGTAGTTCTTACTGCAGGTTCCGCCGAGTTCGCCGAAGAAGGCATAGCCGATCGACTTCTTAGCGTCACAATTCTCAGGCTCGACCTCAAGGATTTTCTCATAAAATTTGATAGCGTTGATGCAATCAGCCAACTGGTAAAGGTAAGTGTTAGCCACCGCCTGGACCACCTTGATCTCATCCGGTTTATACTCGAGGTACTGCTGAAGGTAGCCCACCGCCACTTCAAAGTAATTGACGTCAGCGGCCGGGGTATTCTCGATAACCTCATCGATCTCTTCCTCGTCGATGTCCTCATCGTCATCGTCGCCTGAGTTATTGGCCATATTCAGGGCGCTGTAACCGGCATTCTTATACATCGAGGCGGACTTCTCGTCCATGCCGAGATCAATTCGCTGCTGGTAATAATCCAGCGCCTGCGCATAGCTTTTCATGCTGTGGTATCCGACCGCGATATTCTGCAGAAGCCGCTTCTGGTCGGGTCTGTCTGCCAGCGACTTCTTGTAATAATCAATAGCCGTGGGGTAGTCAGCGGTCGGGCGACGGTAGTAATAACTGTCTCCAAGAAGCTGGTACAATTCATATCCGCGAACACGTGACTCATAGGATTCATCCTGTTTGGCGACCCATTCGATATGAGTTGTGAGCATCTGCCCGCTGCGCACATACTCTTTCATACCCCAGAGCGCTTTTCCGAATTGGAAGTATATATCTCGTGGCTGCATGGGAATCGCTAGCACCTGCTCGAAGTACCCGGCGGCATCTTCATATCCGAACAACGCGTTATAGGACATGGCCATTTCAAAAAAGACCCGGACATTGCCGGAGTCCGGCCTGGCACCTGTAAGTTCGAGGTACTTCTTGTATGAACCGATAACATCCTTGTAGCGATCGTT
>DAOWIC010000286.1 GCA_030641085.1 Calditrichota bacterium | reverse complement strand
TTGGCAGTACTGATGCCCTACCGAACCTCCTCGGAACGTTCAGTCGCCGATGCCATCGAGCTGGCCGACAAGCTGGGGATCGAGTATCGCAAAATCGATATATCGCCAATGATCGACACATATTATGAGCGTATCGACGATTCCAATCGTTTGCGCGCCGGCAACAAAATGGCCCGCGAGCGCATGAGCATTCTCTTTGACATCGCCCACGAAACGAACCGGCTGGTGCTCGGTACCGGCAACCGCACCGAGATCTGCCTCGGATACACGACATGGCACGGCGATTCCGCCTGCTCGGTCAATCCGCTCGGCGAGCTGTACAAGAGCGAAGTACGCCTGATGGCCCGCGAATTGGGGGTCTCGGAATCGATTCTCAACAAACCGCCGTCAGCCGATCTCTGGAGCGGGCAGACCGACGAAGGCGAAATCGGCGTCACCTACGAGCAGATCGATGATGTTCTGAAATTGATGCTTGAAGATAATGTGCTTTCCATGGCGCAGCTTGAAAAACAGGGCTTGCAGGCCACCGATATCAGCCGGGTGGTGTCGATGCTCAACCGCAACGCCTTCAAACGTAACCTGCCGGCGGTCGCTCCGCTCGGCCGCGACGGTATACCGGACAACCTCAACCTGGAAGCCTGAGCCTGTCTGTGGAAACTCCCCGGGGAAAAATCTATCTGGTGCCGACACCGATCGGCAACATGAATGATATCACGCGTCGAGCGATGGCGGTTCTGGAGGCGGTCGATCTGGTCGCCTGCGAGGATACCCGCCACAGTGGCATGCTGCTGAAGAACCTGGGGATGAAAAAGCGACTTATCAGCTACCATAATTTCAACGAAGAAAAACGGGCCGCCGAGTTTGTGGCGATGGTCGACCGAGGCGAATCGATCGCAGTTATCACCGACGCCGGTTCGCCGGGCATTTCGGACCCGGCCTATCGCGTGGTTCGTGCCGCCGTCGATAACAATATCGAGGTCATTCCTCTCCCCGGCCCGACAGCGATAATCCCTGCCCTGACCGCATCGGGACTGCCCACCGACCGGTTCTTTTTTGAGGGCTTCCTGCCCAACAAACCGGCCGCGAGAAAAAAACGGCTGGAACGGTTGAAAGAGTTCGAACACACGCTCGTTTTTTACGAATCGCCCTTCAGGATAGAGAAAGCTTTGCACGATATAAAGGATGTACTTGGCAACCGCGAGATCTGCCTGTCGCGGGAGATAAGCAAGAAATTCGAAGAACACATCCGAGGCAGTGTGGGCGAGGTAATCGAGAGGCTGGAGCGCCAACCGATAAAAGGCGAGATCGTGCTGGTCGTCGCCGGATGGGCGGCTGAATCGAAAAAGAAGAAACGATATCCAAGAGATGACTGACAATAACAGCAACAGCAACCGCTTTTACCTCTACGATTGGCTGGTCGTCGGCTACTCACTGCTGATGGATCTGCTGATTTTGCTGCTGGGGCGCCCGCTGCGCGTCTATTATGATGAACTGGTGTTTTATTCGACCATGGCCGTCATCGCGGCCCTGATCGCGCGTCATGTCGATATAAATCGGGGCAACTGGCACGCATTGGTCAGACTGGGCTACCCCGCCCTGATGTTCACCCTCTTTTACACCATGACCGGCGGGTTGATGTACCTGGTCTTTGACCGCTTTCTCGATCCACAGTTGACCGCCTTTGAGCATGTGTTATTCGGCGTCAATCCGACAATATACATTGACCGGTACCTGCTGAGTCCATTCTGGAATGAGTTGTTTTCGCTCGGCTACTGGCTCTATTACCCGATGATTCCGGTATTTCTGCTGACCGCCATTCTTAGAAAGCACTATGCCGTCACACGAAGCTTTCTGGCGGCTGTCTGCCTGACCTTCTTTCTGTCGTACCTGTTGTTTTTCCTCTATCCGGTGGAGGGGCCGCGATGGTTTTTCGCCGACCAGTACGTTCACCTGATTGAGAGTCCGTTCTCAAGACAGATCGTCGAGTTCGTGATTGAGAATGGCGCCGTCCGCGGCGGTTGTATGCCGTCGTCGCATTTCGGCGTGGCGCTGGTGATTCTAATGTACTGCTTCAGATATTACCGCAAAGTTGCCTGGTGGCTGCTGCCGATTGTGGTCGGCCTCGCGGTGGGTACTGTCTGGGGGCGTTTTCATTATGTTTCGGATGTCATAGTCGGCGGACTGATCGGCCTGGCCAGCACAGCGCTGGTCTGGAAATATGCCGACTTTGAGCAGGAAGAATTGTATAAGAGTTCAATGTCAAGGGAACTGGAAGGAAAACATGTATCCTGAGCTATTTCATATCGGCCCGCTGGCCATCCGGAGCTACGGCCTCATGCTGACGATTTCGTTTGTTGTCGGCGTACTATATATCAAACGTCAATCGGCTCGGTGGGATATATCCTTCGAGACCCTGTTGAATATCGCCTATATCATGATTTTCGGCGGCGTGATCGGAGCGCGGATTTCGTACGTGCTTTTGCATCTGAGTGATTTCAAGGGTAACTGGAGCGCCACTTTCAATCCGTTTACCGGCCCCGAATTCGGCATCGCCGGCCTGAACCTCTATGGCGGCGTGCTGCTGGCGGTGGCCGGAACCTGGCTCTACTGTCGCTTCAAAAAGCTCTCGATCCTCGAAATCTTCGATCTATACGCCCCGACCCTCGGCATCGGGCTGGCTCTGACCCGGATCGGCTGCTTCCTCAACGGTTGCTGTTTCGGCACGCCCACCGATCTGCCCTGGGGAGTGCAGTTTCCAACCGGCTCGATCCCGTTCTATATCTATGGCGACGCTCACATTCATCCGGCGCAGTTGTACAGTTCCCTCTACGGCCTGGGGCTTTTCCTCCTCCTGCACTACATGATGAAGCGCCGCAAATTCGTCGGACAACTGGTGGCGGTGCTGTTTATGGTAGAGGCCGTCTTCCGGTTTACTATCGAATATGTGCGGTACTACGAGGACGCCATGTACTTCGACCTGGGCGGACTACATCCCACGTTTAATCAATTCGTGTCGCTTTCGCTCTTTTTGCTGGGGCTGGGGATTTATATCATTCAGTCGCGCCGCGGACCATCTACTAAAGAATCGTGAAATCAAAAGCAGGGCACCTTTGTTGCGTTTTCTGCCGTCCGGCTAAGTCGATCCATTGTGAACTCTGCTAATTTTCGTCACCCTGTAACGATCCGGGGCGGCATACTCCCCTGTCTCAATCATACCCAGCGCCGAATATTAAGTAGTTCTCTTTCAACGTATTCAGCGACCGGCAAAACATCACAAGGTGTATCCCAAACTCTATCAATCAATACAAAATAGCCCGCTAATGTCTGTTTTATCTTGCTTTATCTAAAATCTGTCGATATAAAGGAGTATTAAATAATGACAATTAGATGACAATAACAGGGGGCATAGGGGGACAATCATGCATCCCAAAAATCCACACATACGAAGGCTTCGAGCTGTCATGCTTTTTCTGGCGGGCCTGCTCATTATCGGTGGTGCAACCTTGGGCTACGCCGCTGTTGATGATGAGCAATGTCTGGAGTGCCATGATGGCTATGACGCCAACCTTGCCTTTACTTCGCATCAGCTACGATCCCAGACCGGACGGACGACATCGCAGGTAGCCTGCGAGAGTTGTCACTCCGATGCGGAGCAGCATGTAGAGGAACCCTCGGTTGACAATATCGGCAACCCGGCCAACCTCGACGGATTCGAAGTTACGAAGACCTGTTCGGCCTGTCACATCGGCCATGTCGATCTGGACAACTACGGCTACGACGCGCACTCGGTTGAGCAGCTCAACTGCGCGGCCTGTCATCAGGTGCACGGCGGTACTCAGTCCCTGTTGCTGGATGACAGCGCCGAGTTTTGCGAGGCGTGTCATACCGGCCCGGCCACCGGATTCGCTCGTCGCTCCAACCATCCGCTCCGACAGGGTGCGTTGACCTGCCTGAGTTGCCACCGATTCGCCAAACGTCAGGGCCAGAGCCTGGCCTACGACCTCAATCGCGTTTGCCGCGACTGTCATCCGGAGCAAGCCGGACCATTTCTATATGAGCATGAGGCGACCAATGCCTACGCAGTCGAGGGGGGCGGGTGTGTTGAGTGCCACGCACCGCACGGCAGCAACAACGATCGCCTGCTGCGGCAGCCGGGGAACCAGTTGTGTCGCCAGTGCCACTTCCCTGCCCGGCACAATATTGCTCACGGCGGTATCTGGGCGGACTATCCCTGCCAGAGCTGTCATACCGATACTCACGGTTCATTTGTCAGCAACCTTTATCTGGATCCGGACCTGTCGTTCAAATTCGGCAGCAATTGTCTTCAGTCCGGCTGCCACGATCTTAACCGATAGGGAGGTGCAAGATGAGAAAAGGACGCTATCATTCGCTGCTTTTGCTGCTGGTTGCCTTCCTGTTTGCTGAAACGGCGGTAGCCTCAAGCGGCAGCGGCGATATCAAAGTCGGATATATCTTCACCGACGAGGAGGAGAACCTCGCTGTCAATCAGGAAACATACAACGTCTACGAAGGGTTCGGATTGTCGCTGGAGGATTTCCAGTATCGCACCAGCTCCGGCGTGCAATTTCGCGCCGACATGAATAACATCACCCTGAACAACCGCCGGCTCTTTTTTGAGACCGCCCGCCCGGGTCTCTTCAGGCTCTCGGTGAGGAATAACCAGTATCGCCGGGTGTACAGTTTTGACGGTACCGACTTCACCCGTCGTCGCGCGACCAGCATCAACGGTTCGGTCATGCCGACGAAGAATTTCCGCCTGTTCGGTGGCTACAACCTGACTGACAAGCACGGTGAGACTCGCAATATGCTGGAGCCGACCGCTGATTCACTCAGTTTTGCTACCGACTACCGGCACAAATCATACAACGCCGGCGGCCAGGCTTTTTGCCCGTACGGCAACCTGCGGATGGAATATCGCCGGTTTGATTTTACCGATGAGCTTGACGACGCGAATAACCGTGAGGCGAGCAGCTTCGATATAAGCGGTTTCAGCCGGGTGCCCAATCATGATTGGATCACGCTGTCGGGCGGTTATTATTATCGACAAGATAAGATGGACGCCACCACGGTTGAACTTGTCACCAATCAGAGCTGGGGTGCGACCAAGATTACGTTTTTGAAGAATCACACGTTCGATTATCGTCTTTTGTTCGCCCGCACGCGTCATGAGGCAAATCGAGTCGAAACGGATAACGTGATCAACACGTTCACCGTTACAAGGGCCTGGCCCCGACTGGCGGGTGTCCGGGTTGGGTATGAGAATCGTATTGCCGACGATCTGGTCGATCGCACGGTTGCCAACGGGTTTTACCTCAATGGCTGGTACAAGTGCAAAAGAGGGCTGCGTTTCAAGGGCCGGATTGCATTCCGCGACAAGGAGGTCGAAACCGGATCCACCCTGGTCGGCGATGAAAGCTACCTGCGGCACCTGTTTTCGGTCACATATGACCACGCCCGCTGGGGCGATATTACCGTGCGCTGGGACGGCCGGATTCGCAAACTGGATGATATCAACAGCCGCATCGACTACAACACGCTCTCGGCGGCGTTGAATTTCAGCGACAGCCGTTATGGTCGTGCCACTGTTAGTTTCAGCTATTATCTGGGGCAATACGAGAATCGAAGCGATGATGTGAGTTTCGAGTTTTCCGACCACGCGATCATCGGCGCGGTCTATCCTGTCGAATGGCGCGGTATCGGGCTGTCGGCCGGCGGGACTTACCTGCGCAGCCGGCGGGATCAGGATATCGAGAAATTCAGCCTCAGATTTGGCGCCGAATACACGCACTCGAAAGACTACCGGCTGGAAGTCATCTACAATGTTTATAACTTCGATGACTACCTGCTCAGTCGGCAGTATTACACGGCCAATATAGTGGAAGTAAACCTAATAAAGAGTCTGTCATTTTAAAAGGAGGCAGTATGCATAGCTTCAGAGTCACAATCTTGTTGCTGTCGGTCCTTCTGTTGCTGTTGTCGGGCTGTGAGCGAAAGGTTACGGAGGAGATCATTAAGGAGGTATCTCCCTCGACCGCCGCTTACATCGGCAGCGAAGCCTGTCAGAGTTGCCATGCGGCGACTTACGCCAGCTTCAGGCTGACCGGTCACCCGTACAAGCTGAACGAGGCCGAGGATGCACAGCAGGAAGGTTATTACCCGTTCACGACCGTGCCCACGCCGCCCGGCGTGAACTGGGCCGGGATTGACAAAGTTATCGGCGGTTTCTGGTGGAAAGCGCGGTATATCGACAACGATGGTTATATCATCACCGGCGATCAGGTGCAATACAACTTCGAGACCGAGGAGTTTGTCGCCTATCATTCCGGTGAGGTTCTGCCGTACGATTGCGGACCGTGCCATATGACCAACTACAAAGCAACCGGCAACCAGGAGGATAAAGAGGGCCTTGTCGGCACCTGGGAGTTCAATGGTGTCCAGTGCGAGGAGTGCCACGGTCCGGGTGAGCTGCACGCCGACGCGCCTTTCGATATGGGCATGGTGATTGACCGCACCAATGATCAGTGCGGCAAGTGCCATATTCGGGGCGATGTCAACACGATTCCGGCCAGCGGTGGGTTTGTCAAACATCACGAACAGTGGAACGAAATGTTTACGACCAAGCACGCCACGCTACGCTGTGTCGATTGTCACGATGTCCACTACGGCCTGCACCCGGATAACCCGGAACGGGAGATGGGTATCCGGCTCCTGTGCGAAAACTGTCACTTCGAGGAGACTCAGACCTTTATCGAAAGTGATGTCGAGCATTACGCCTCGTCGGCCGGACCGGGCTGTATCGACTGTCACATGCCCAGGTCGGCCAAGTCGGCCGTAGCGGTCGGACCCTACGAGGCCGACGTCCGCTCCCACCTGTGGCGCATCAATACCGAACCGGATGCTGAAATGTTCAACGAGGCGGGCGACTTCGCCAACGGCTACCTTACGCTTGAATACACCTGCCTGCAGTGTCACGCGTCCGAAAGCAAAAGCTGGGCGGCCGATAACGCCGATCGCGTTCACCGGCCCTCCACATTCACCGAAGCAGACGACTGTTTCGTCTGTCACGGTGACGACGGTCTGCTGCTGCAGGCGCAGGGTGAATGGCAGGCCTCGATCCACGCTTCCGGCACCAACATCGATTACACCAATCGGGGCGGAAGTGACTGTACCGAGTGCCACAACCACCAGGGCTTCCTCGAATTCCTGGCCACGGGCAGTGTGAGTGCGCCGTATGATAATGTCAGCGCGATCCACTGCTTCACCTGCCATGCGCCGCACGAGAGAGGCAATCTGACCTTACGCACTGACGCGTCATACACTCTGGTTAACGGCGATACGTTCGATCACGGAGCAGGTAACCTATGCGCCAACTGTCACCACTCGCGCATCTCACCGGATGATCTCGTCGACGGCTTCGTGATCACCTCACCGTACTGGGGTCCGCACCACGGTCCGCAGGGTGATCTGCTCACCGCCTCGACCGGGTATGAATTCGACGGATACACCTATTCCAGCTCGCCGCACGCAGATATCGTCGACGATGCGTGCATCGGTTGCCACATGGGTGATGTCAGAATTCACGCCGGGTACGAGGTCGGCGGTCACAGCTTTAACATGGAGGACGAGGCAGGCAGCAACCTTGCCGATGTCTGCGCCCAGGCAGGCTGCCACGCCGAGGTTGACGATGATTTCGATTTCATCGCGGCTGATGATCCGGTCGATTACGACGGCGACGGTGCCATCGAGGGCTACCAGACCGAGTTTGAAGGTATGGTGGATTCGCTGCGCACCCTGTTAATGGCCGAGAGTCTGCTCGACGGCAGTGATCACGCTGTACCGCAGACAGTCGCCGACGGCAACCTGGCCGGAGCTCTGTTCAACTTCCTCATGGTGCATGAGGATCGCTCGCACGGTGTGCACAACTTCCAGTACGAGCGCGACCTTGTTCAGAGTTCGATTGATTATATCAACAGTATGGGCGGCGTGGCCACGCGGCCGCTTCGCGAAACACCTGAATTTTTGAGCGCACATTAGCGCTTGAAATTCCACCAGTCAGAAAGGGCCCTCGCCACGGCGGGGGCCCTTTCTTTTCAGAGTGAGGGTATTTTGGATCAGTAACCGCCGGAGGTCGTGTGGCGGATTACGCCCTCGTCGCCAACCACCCAGCCGGTATATGCGTCGAGGAAAAAGACGCTAAAGAGCCGTAGGTCGGCATCGGAGTACTGCGGCTGCCAGTACTGACCACCGTTGACGGTTC
>DAOWIC010000266.1 GCA_030641085.1 Calditrichota bacterium | reverse complement strand
ATTTCACAATAGAAACGCCAATGTCCCACGCATTTTTGGAGGAAAAGAGAATGAGGGGAATCAAGAGCCTGATGTTGTTGCTGGTCCTGGTCGCCGCCGTGTCGGCATTCGCCCAGGAAGACACGAGCGCGATGAAGGAACAGGATATGCCGCCGATGGGCCCGCCGGAGCAGATGAAAGAGATCGCCGGGATGGTCGGTGACTGGCATTACAGGGGCGAGTTCCGAATGGACCCCAAGGCGGAAAGCTGGATGCCGCAGGACGCGGAGATTGTCTACTCTCTGGTCGCCGGTGGCGCGGCCCTGCAGATGGATTATACCGGCCCGATAATGGGTATGGATTTCCACGGCCTCAGCCTGACCAGCTACGACCGCGAAAAAGCCGAGTGGCAGGAGATCTGGGTTGATAATATCGCCGGACGAATCACAACCTATACCGGCCAGTTCGAAGACGGCAAGCTGGTCATGACCGGAGAAGATTACTACCAGGGTCAGCCGATGTATATACGCATGGTCAATTATGATATGACCGACACCAGCTTCAAGCTCGAGATGGAGAGTTCGATCGACGGTGAGAACTGGTACGTATCCATGCGGGGCAAGTACACGAGAAAGTAACCGATTCGCCCATAATAATCTGCCGCCGGGGTCGATTCCCGGCGGCAGGCCCTGTCCCCTTCGCGCTCGGGACCGATTTTTGAAGGCCGATGCCGAAACATTCCGCCCGGCTGTGCGTAACAACCATTATCGATAATATTATCAATATAATAGCCGTATTCTATGCCCGATCCGACAGGTGCGGCATCAAGAAGCAGGTTCAGGAGGTGAGGATGAGTTTCAAGAAACAGGTGATGGTCGTTGTGACCGTGGCACTCTTGCTGGCGGCAGCCGGCGTACAGGCCCGGAGCGATCACGAAAGATCCGAAACATACGCCGATATTGAGACGGTCAAAATCTCCACGGTCAGCGGCGACTGCCAGGTAGTGGCCAGTACTACCGGCAAGGTTGAGGTGCGGGTGGCCTGGCGAATCGATCCCGAGGACGCCTTCGAGCCGAAGATTCGCGAGCGAAACGGAACGCTCAGGCTCAGTGAGCGATTTTACGGCTCCTCGCGCGGTAGTGCCGAATGGACCGTGGCGGTGCCGGAAAATGTCCTGATCAGATTCGAGACCGCCTCGGGCGATCTGGCGGTAGAGGGGTTGAAAACGAGCGTTCGGGCCGAGACAGCTTCGGGTGAAATCCACCTGATGGATTGCAGCGGTGAGTTTGATATCAACACCGCCTCGGGTGATATCGACGCCGAAAACTGCCACGGGGTCTTTATCTTCAACACTGCCTCGGGCCGAGTCGACATGGACGACTGCGATGGCGAGTTTGAACTGAACACGGCCTCGGGCGATATCGACGTTAACAATCTGATTATGAACCAGCCCGGCGACTTCTCCACCGCCTCCGGTGACGTACGGGTGACGCTGGGGAAAACCCCGGATCATGATCTCTCGCTCTCGACTGCATCGGGTCGCGCTATACTCAATTTCAACGGCCACCCGATACGCGGCCACTTCGAATTCGTCGCCAAATACCGCTCGGGTGATATCGACTCGCCGATAGCGTTTGAGGATGAAGAGAAGTTTCGCCGGCACGGCGACCGCTATGTCCGGAAATGGTTTACCAAAGAGACCAAGGATCCCGAGATATATATCGGTACCGCCTCGGGCCGGGCGATTCTGAGAGAATCATAAGTCGACAGATAAAATGCGAAGTCTGTTACGGCAGGATCAGTTCGGTCCTGCCTTTTTTTGCGCAGTCGCCCGATCCCCGCGGATGGCATTCGGTGGGCCGGGCGAAATTCTATTTGAATTCAGGCCGGGAAAAGCGGTATCATAAGGTGGAATTTGAAGTATCCGACAAAGTGGACGTACAACCAATTACCGGGAGAGATTGCTATGTTCTGTCCAAAATGCCGTTTTGAATATGTCGATGGTGTCACCACCTGCCCGGACTGCGGTGAAAAGCTGGTGCCGACCATGCCCCCGGAAACCGATGCCGAAACGACGGTCGAATACAAAGACTGGGTTCAACTGGCCCGGCTGACCTCGTCGGAGTACACCGATATGATTGTCGAAGCGCTGCAGGCAAAGGATATCCCGGTGGTGGTGCACTCCGGATCGGGACATTTCGGCCTCACCGGCCAGATGGGGCCATCATCATTCAGGCCGGTCGGGGGCGCTTTTTCGCTCATGGTCCCCAAGGAATTTGTCGCCGACGCCGAC
Organism: Calditrichota bacterium; assembly: GCA_030641085.1. Taxonomy (GTDB): domain Bacteria; phylum Zixibacteria; class MSB-5A5; order GN15; family FEB-12; genus DAOWIC01. The sequence continues at coordinate 3,423 of DAOWIC010000266.1, read as the reverse complement.
CGCGAGGCGGGCCTGATCCTGGGCGAGGAATGGGAAGCGGCCAAGCTTTTTGATATCGACTGAGCCGATCGCTGTGTCGAGGGCGGCCCTATATTTCGGTTGCGCAGTTAGATAAAAGGCTTAAATTTTGGACTTGGCAGAAAACCACGGGTCTGTCAGGCCGGCCGATAACGCACGCGGCGGTTTTGACGCGACCCAACCGGAATCGAGGATAGCACGGCCATGAAATCGCCACAAGAAAACACCAACAAAAATACCGGCAACAACGATCACAAGCCAACTTCGGATTTTATCCGCGAGATCGTTGCCGAGGATGTCAAAAACGGCAAAAACGGTGGCCGTGTCCACACCCGCTTTCCACCGGAGCCGAATGGCTATCTTCATATCGGCCACGCCAAGGCGATTTGTATCGATTACGGCATCGCCGAGGAATACAACGGTCTTTACAATCTCAGGTTTGACGATACCAATCCGATCAAAGAGGAGTCGAAGTACGCCGAGGCAATCATGCGCGATATCAAATGGCTCGGCTTTGACTGGGGGGACCGACTCTTTCACGCTTCCGATTATTTCGATCAGTTGTATGAATGGGCGGTGAAATTGACAAAAGACGGCAAGGCCTATGTCGATGATCTCACCGCCGAGCAGATTCGCGAGTACCGCGGCACGCTGACCGAGCCGGGCAAAAACAGCCCGCACCGTGACCGTTCGGTCGAGGAGAACCTCGATCTGCTCGAGCGGATGCGTTCCGGCGAATTTCCCGATGGCTCCAAAACGCTGCGGGCGAAGATAGACATGGCCGCCGGGAATATCAACATGCGCGATCCGGTCTTGTATCGCGTGCTGCATGCCACTCACCATCGCACCGGCGACAAGTGGTGCATCTACCCGATGTACGATTGGGCGCACGGACAGTCCGATTCGATCGAGGGGATCACGCACTCGTTATGCGACCTCAACTTTGAGGACCATCGCCCGCTTTATGACTGGTTCCTGGTGCAGCTTGGCGTACATCGGCCACAGCAGATTGAGTTCGCCCGGTTGAATATCAGTTATACGATCCTCAGCAAGCGCAAATTGATCAAGCTGGTCCAACAGGAATATGTAACCGGCTGGGATGACCCGCGCATGCCTACCCTTTCGGCGATGCGACGGCGCGGCTATACGCCTGAGTCGATTCGCCGGTTCTGTGAGCGAATCGGGGTCGCCAAACGCGAGAGCATCATCGATGTGGCGCTGCTGGAACACACGGTCCGCGAGGACCTCAACAAGCGCTCGCCGCGGGTGATGGCCGTGTTGCGCCCCTTGAAGGTGGTCATCGACAACTATCCGGATGATCAGGTCGAGGAGATGGATGCGGTCAACAATCCGGAGGATCCATCGGCCGGGACGCGTAAGGTGCCGTTTTCGAAAGTGCTTTATATCGAACAGGAGGATTTCCGCGAAGACCCGCCCAAAAAGTTCTTCCGTCTGGCGCCCGGCCGTGAGGTTCGTCTCAGATACGCCTATTTCATCAAATGTGAACGGGTGGTCAAAGATGAAAAGACCGGCGAGGTAATCGAACTGCACTGCAGCTACGATCCGCAGACTCGGGGCGGTGATTCGCCCGATGGCCGCAAGGTGAAGGCAACTTTTCACTGGGTTTCGGCAGCGCACGCTGTGGATGGCGAACTGCGACTGTATAACAACCTGTTCGACCGGCCGAACCCGGTGGAATGCGAGGACTTCGGGGACTGCCTCAACCCAGATTCGCTGGAGGTGCTTCACGGCTGCAAGCTGGAGCCATCGCTGTCGAAAGCTGAACCGGGGGCAAGGTTCCAGTTTGAACGGCAAGGCTACTACTGTGTCGACTCGGTCGACTCCACCCCCGATAGGCCGGTTTTCAACCGCACGGTCACACTGCGTGATACGTGGGCCAAAATTCAGAAAGCGTCCGGGACTAAGAAGTAAGATGGGGTGGCCAATCAATAACGGAAGGGCCGCAAACGCGGCCTTTTCTTTTAACGGGCTAAACTGAACCGGAACACATGCACACAACTCCGCCAACATACAAGCGAGTACTGGCCGACATGGGCCTGTTCTACTCCGCCGCCATCTGGGGTTCGACGTTCTTTATTGTCAAGGCGGTCCTGAACGATATCGATCCGGTCATCCTCGTCGGCTACCGTTTCATGCTGGCCGGACTGATCCTGCTTGTATATGTTCTTTACAGCGGCCGATCTCTGACCAAAAACCTCGGTCGTGCGACATTTCTCGGGGCGCTCATCTGGTTACTCTATATTCCGCAGACAATCGGACTCAAATATACGACTGCCTCCAACTCCGGCTTCATTACCGGGTTGTTTGTGGCATTCGTGCCGTTTTTTCTTCGGGTGATCTTTAGACGCCGACCCACTCGTGCCGAAGTTCTTGCCTCAGCGGTTTCGTTGGTCGGGCTGTGGATTCTCACCGGAGGCATGAAGGATGTAAATATCGGGGATATGCTGACACTAATCGCAGCCATGACCTACGCCCTGCATGTTTTGTATTCGGACAAATTCATGAAGGAACGGGTCGATCCGTATGTGATCAGTTGCCAGCAGTTTTTGGTGGTGGGCGTGCTCAGCCTGCTGACCGGGCTGCTGTTTGACCTTCCGTTCGGCGTTAAATCGACCGCCGCGATCTGGACAGTGCTCTTTCTGGCCCTCTTCCCTACGCTACTGGCGTTTTTGATTCAGATGCTGGCACAGCGTATCACGGCTCCGATGAAAGTCTCGCTAATTTTCGCCCTCGAACCGGTTTTTGCCGCCTTGTTTGCGTGGACCCTCGGCGGTGAGCAGTTTGTCACCCACCGTGCCCTGGGCGGGCTGCTGATATTTGCGGCGCTGGTGATTTCCGGCATTTCGCCCACCATTCGCAAGCGCAAGGACTCAGTCCTGACCTGATCTTTTCCATCGGGGTCAATCACTTACAGATCGCATACCGGACTTTCGTGGTTGACTATGTTATCAACTACCGATTTTTGCCGATATGTAAAATGACCGCATCAATCTGTTCCAGCGATGGTGCCGTTTAAATGAGTGGACCCAGGAGGGTGGAATGAAAACTGAGATAAGAAGAAATTACTGGTCGCGGTTCATAAAGAAATTCAGCGCGGCCAACCGGTATCGACAGGCGACAGTAGCGCTCACCGGCAGCGGCCGGAAAAAGATCGAGATATCCGGTGACACTCCTTTTGCAGGCGTCGGCATCGGCCGCAAAGGGCGCAGTATCGAAAGTATTGAACTGCTGGCCGGGCAGCACGACCCGGAACAGCTTACAATGCCGGTCGTTAGCGTCAACCAGCCGCAGCGACTGACAGTCTATCGCGACCCGGAGGGACGGGACATGTCGCTGTCGATCGAGGGTGAAAAAGGAACCGTGGCGATGCTGACCCTTGCGGGT
>DAOWIC010000343.1 GCA_030641085.1 Calditrichota bacterium | reverse complement strand
CCCTAATATACAGCCAATGGACAACGAGATAGACAAGGAACAATCAGGCGACGGTGCCCAGATGGGATTTCTCGCCCATCTCGAAGAACTGCGCTGGCGTATTCTGAAATCTATCGTGACGGTCATCGTGGCCGCCATGGTTGCCTTCTATTTCTCAGAGTACCTTGTCCGCTTCATAAAAATCCCGCTTGGCGATGCCCAGCTTTACAATATCGCTGTCACGGGCTCGTTTTACGCCTATCTGAAGATATCCTTTTTTGCCGGTGTTCTTGGTGCCCTGCCGATTGTCTTTTACCAGGCGTGGTCTTTTCTGTCGCCCGGTCTGTACGCCCAGGAGAAGAAGGCGGTTCTGCCCATGGTGGCGATATCCACCTTTCTCTTCCTGCTCGGGGCGGCCTTTTGTTTTGTGGTTGTGCTGCCGATTTCGTTCAAGTTCCTGATTGGTTTTTCAGGCGACCTGATTGTCAACACGATCACGATTGGCAGCTACATCAGTTTTATCGGGCTATTGCTGCTGGCGTTTGGCTGCGGCTTTCAGATGCCGATCGTAGCCCATTTTCTGGGCAAGATGGGTGTTGTCACCTCCAGCGGCCTGTCGAAAGGGCGGCGCTATGCGTTCGTCACCATCCTTGTGGTCGGCGCCATCGTAACCCCGCCCGATGTTTTCACCCAGTTTCTACTGGCGGTGCCGCTTTATATCCTCTACGAAATCTCGATTCTGGTGGTCTGGATCGGTGCCAAACGCGAGAAGCAGGCTGCCGACGAGGAAGATGACGACTACGAGATTGAGGAAGCCCCGCCCGAGATCGATTAGGCTTCGAATCCCCCCAATTCATTTCCATCAGCAGGCCGGTTGACAAGCCGGTTCTTTTGCAGTACCTTTTGGTGAAAGATAATATAAGCGGGCGTAATTCAGCGGTAGAATGCAAGCTTCCCAAGCTTGACGTCGTGGGTTCGACTCCCATCGCCCGCTTTTTTTTGTGAGTATTAACAGATGAAAATAGTCGCTGTGGACCCCGAATCGCCGCTTTTTGGCCGGATACGTCCGGGCTACACTATTGAATCGATCAATGACCGGCCGGTGTTGGACTCGATTGATTTCCGCTTCCGGCTGGCCGACGAGCGGGTGCGGATCAAATTCGCCGACCCGCGCGGCCGCGTGACCGACTTCAGCGTCGACCACGACTACTGCGGCGATCTGGGGCTGACGCTCGATGATGGCCGGATCAATGTCTGCCGCAACGATTGTCTTTTCTGCTTTGTTCGCCAGCAACCGAAGGGGATGCGCCAGAGCCTTTATCTTAAGGATGAAGATTACCGGCTTTCGTTTACGCACGGCAATTTTATTACCCTGTCCAACACGACCGATGAGGATATCGAGCGCATTATCGAGCAGCGTCTGTCACCGCTTTATGTCTCGGTCCATGCCACCGATGACAGTCTGCGCCGGTGCATCTTTCGCAATGAAAAGCTGGCCCCGATCATGCCGCTGCTGAGGCACCTGACCGACCATAGCATCACGATCCACACCCAGGTTGTGCTTTGCCCGGAGGTGAACGATGGTCCCGCTTTTGAGCAGACTGTCGATGAGTTGGCCGGGTTGTATCCCGGAGTCGAGTCGCTGGCTGTGGTGCCGGTCGGCCTGACAAAGTATCGCCAAAACCTGCCCGACCTCCGTGTCTGCACCGCCGACGAGGCAGGGGAGATCATAGACTGTATCGAAAGACGCCAGCGGGAATTCCTCAACCGGCTGGGCACTCGCTTTGTATGGCCCGCCGATGAGTTTTATGTTGAGGCCAAACGCAATTTTCCCAAACACAGCGAGTATGAAGAGATGCCTCAGTTCGAAAACGGGGTCGGCATGGCCCGCGAGTTTATCACGAATTTTAACCGGCGTCGCCGCGGTCTGAAACCGGGCCCGATTGACAAACGCCTGCTTTTTCTGACCGGACATTCGGCCTACCCGTTTCTCTCCAGCGAGATTATGCCCTGGCTGAACGACCGTCTCAATTACAATATCGCGCTTCAGCCGGTGATCAATCGGTTCTGGGGTTCAACAGTCACTGTAAGCGGCCTTCTCACCGGGCAGGACCTCCTGCGTCAGGCTCGGGCCGAAGCGGACCGGTTCGATACAGTTGTTTTGCCGCCGAACTGTCTCAACGAGGACGACCTCTTTTTGGACAACCTGAGTCTGACTCAATTTCGCGACGCGCTAAATCGAGAAGTCGTGGTCGGCACCTACAACCTCGCCGAAACACTGCGGGGGGTGGTCGCATGAGTCTGCCGGTTGTTGCCATCGTGGGCCGTCCCAATGTCGGCAAATCGTCATTGTTCAATCGCTTCCTGAATAAGCGTCTGGCGGTCGTTGATGAGCAGCCGGGGGTGACGCGAGACCGCAATTATGCTGTCTGCGACTGGAACGGCGTCAAGTTCGCCCTGATCGATACCGGTGGCATAGTGCCCGGGTCGGATGACGTGATGGAGAAAGCGATAACCGATCAGACCGATTTTGCTATCCACGAATCGGACCTCGTGCTCTTCCTGGTCGATACCCAGGTCGGGATTGACACGGTCGACTTAACGATTGCCCGCAGCCTCAACAAAGCGAACAAAAGCTGCATCCTGGTGGCGAACAAAGCGGACAATGATGCGCTGGAACTGGAGACCTACGAGTTCTACAAGCTCGGGCTTGGCGATCCGACCCCGGTCTCGGCTACGGCAGGGCTTGGCGTCGGCGACCTGCTGGACAATCTGGTTGGCATGTTGCCGAAGTTGGTTCCGCAAGACACGGCCGGTTCCGATGTTATCCGGGTGGCGCTGGCCGGTCGACCGAATGTGGGCAAGTCATCGTTCATCAATCGCCTCATCGGGGAGGATCGGCTGATCGTTACGCCGATTGCCGGAACCACCCGCGATGCAGTCGATACGCCGTTCGAATTCGACGGGCAGTCCTATATTCTGGTCGACACCGCCGGTCTGCGGCGAAAGTACAAGGTCCATGAGAATGTCGAGTTCTACACCAATCTTCGGACCGATAGAGCGATTGACGATTGCGATGTAGCGATCGTACTAATCGATGCTGCCGATGGTTTGACCGTACAGGATCAACGCGTGCTCGATAAAGTACTTACCAGTCGTCGGGCGGCGGTGCTGACAGTCAACAAGTGGGACCTGATCGAGAAGGATTCCAACACGGCCGACGAATACACGCGCGAGGTTATGGATTCGCTTTCCATGTATTCCTACCTGCCGATCATCTATATATCCGCCCTTTCCGGCCAGCGCGTGGCCAGGGTGATGACACTGGTGAAGGAAGTCTACGAGCAGTCGCGCCGCAAAATTGCGACCCCGGATCTGAACGATTTTCTGCAGGCTACGATCAAAAAAAAACATCCCCCGGCCCAAAAGGGCAAATACATCAAGTTCAATTATGTCACCCAGACTGAGATCGCTCCGCCGACATTTGTCTTTTTCTGCAACCATCCGACCCTGGTACACAAGAGCTACATTTCGTTTCTGAGGAACCAGCTTCGCCGCCAATACGGTTTCAAAGGCGTGCCGATCCGGCTCAAATTCCGCAAGAAGTAAGGCCTGCGTCCGAGGCCCTCAATTTCTGATCGCCAAATCCGCCTTCGCGGCGTCTTGGCGCTATCGTAAGTTAATTCAAGATAATGTGATCCATGTCGATAAAGAGATGGATGAATACTCTGTCTGATTATCAGGCCCGGGTGGCCGAACTCGAATATACGCTTGAGGCGAAAAACGCCAATCTAAGAGATATGGCAATAATGGGTTCGGTTCTCACCTCGATCCACGAGATCGAGACAGTGCTGCCGGTGGTGATGGAGATGGCAATCGGTCTGGCCGGCGCCGAGGTCGGTCTGATAATGCTCGAAAGCGGCGATGAACTGCGACCGTCCGCGTCGTGGGGGATAAATCACGAGTTTGCCCGCACCTTAATGTATCAGGATGGCATGGATCTGCCGACTTACTGCTTCAGCTCCGGCGAGACTGTTGTCCTGTCCGAACTCGGCCTGCGCACCGACGAGGGCATGTCGATCCAGTCGATCATTGCGCTTCCGATCAAGACCTCCGAAAAGTGCTTCGGGGCTATGCTCCTGATAAACAAGACCAATGGCAGCGGATACTCCGATGACGACAAGGAGATACTTGAGTTACTGCTAAACTTTGCGGCGGTAGCTATTGAAAACTCGAATCTCATCAAAGACAAGCTCGACCGCCTGAAGATCGAGCAGGAGATGAGTATCGCCAAGCAGATTCAGGAGACAATCCTGCCGCAGGACATCGACGATATGCCCGGTGCGGAGATTGGCGCGGTCTATTTCCCGGCGCGCGAGGTCGGCGGCGATTTTTATGGTATCCGGAAATTGGACGATAAGCGATTCGTTGTCATTTTGGGTGACGTCTCCAACAAAGGGGTGCCGGCGGCGCTGGTCATGTCGGCTGCCGACGGAATTATCAAATCGACTCTCGCGGCCAGACCGGAGATTACTGTTTCCGAATTAGCCTCAACCGTTAACAATCTGTTGTGCAACGAGATCATTAAAGACCGCGAGATGTTTGTTACACTGTTCTT
>DAOWIC010000086.1 GCA_030641085.1 Calditrichota bacterium | reverse complement strand
GATTTTATCCTGTTCGACTATTCCGTCAGGAACATCGGTCATGATAAACTAACAAACGTCTACATGGGTTATTACCTCGACGCCGATGTCGCTTTTCAGGGCGGCACCGGCTCTCAGGGCTGGATTGACGACATATGCGGTTTCACCGAGTGGGCGCCGTCAACGTACGGGTGTGGCTTTATAGATACGGTTAATATCGCCTGGATATGTGACAACGACGGTGATCCGATCAGCAATCGCTACACCGATCAGTCGGTGACCGGCATTGCCGGTATTCGGGTTGTGCGTACTCCGGCCGACTCGCTCGATGTCTCCTTCAACTGGTGGATCAGCAATACCCCGTCACTCGATTTCGGTCCCCGCGAACGAAGCGGCGCAGGAAGGTGGAAAGAGGAATTCCGCGACTTGAGAACCGGCGGCCTGGGTACCCCGGAGGGTGATTTCAACAAGTACTATTTCCTGCGCAACATGGAATTTGACTACGATCAGGCTTTCACGGCCACGATCGGATCCAACGACAGCCTCTGGCTGGAACCACCACCCGATCATGCCGACGATTACGCCGACGGATTCGATACGCGGTACCTGCTCTCTTTCGGTCCGTTTGACATTCGACCGGGAGAGTCTCTGCCGATCTCCATGGCCTATGTCGGTGGCGAGGATTTTCACCTGATACCGGACAATATCAACAACTTGCCTAACAACCCGGAAGAGTATTACCGTAATCTGGGCTTTGAGAAATTTGCCGAAAATGCCGTCTGGGCCTCGCGCGTCTACGACAACCCCGGTGTCGATACCGACGGTAATGGTACCTTCGGAAAAAGCCGCATCTGCTGTACCGATTCGATAACCGTCGTTGATACCATCATAGAGGGAGATCCGCCGGAAACGACTTACGTGGACCGGGTTGAGTATACCGTATGTGACACGGTCTGGTACGAAGGTGACGGGGTACCGGATTTCCGCGGCGCTTCCCCGCCACCCCCGCCCGATTTCTGGCTGGAGCCGTCAGTCGGCAAGATCAGGGTACGCTTCAACGGCTTGCGTTCGGAGACGACCAAGGACGTTTTTGCCCGTATGGCTGATTTCGAGGGGTATCGCATTTATCTCGCCCGCGATGAGCGAGCCGCCAGTTATGCGCTGATCGCTTCCTACGACATTGAAGACTTTAACAAGTTTTTCTGGAATGAAGATCTGCGCCCCGATCCGGGGTATGAACTGGACGGGATCCCCCTGTCGCTTGATACGCTGCGTTGGCTGTACGCGGAATCCAGCGAAGATACCACCTGGCATCCGCTCGACTTCAGCCGCAATTTTCCGTTCATCTATCACGGCCCGACCGGTGATTCGTTGTTCTATTTCGAGCCGCAGGATTACAATACTTCGGAATTCGGTGTGTCATCACCGATCAGCAAAATCTATCCTGACCAGGCCTACCCTTCCTCGCTCAACCTGGACTCTGTCGACATCGAGGAGCTCACGCCCGACGGCTATTTGAAGTATTTCGAATATGAATTCGAAATCAATAAACTGCTCCCCTCTGTAGCCTACTGGGTGAATGTGACCGCGTTTGATTTCGGCTCGCCCGATGACGGTTTGCAGGCGATGGAAAGCTCGGTCACTCTGGGCGCGCAGTACACGTGGCCGTTGCTTTCGGCCGCTGACGCGGCCGCCCAGGGCCAGGAGGTCTTTGTGTACCCCAACCCGTACCGCTCCAACGAGGCTTATCGCAACAAAGGGTTTGAAGGCCGAGTGGAAACCGACCGCCCGGATGACAGAGTGCGCGCGATCCACTTCGCCAATCTGCCCCCCAAATGCACGATTAGCATTTATACGATCGACGGCGACCTGGTGCGCGAAATCGAGCATGACAGAGACTTGGGCGACCCCACTGCCGCTCACGACGAGTGGAATCTGATCACACGCAACACGCAATTGGTGGTTTCTGGGCTGTATTACTGGACCATTGAGTCTGCCGACGGCTCGGTTCAGATCGGCAAACTGGTCATAATCATGTAAGCGACGCAGTTTATGCTTTTTGAGGCCGGCCCCATGAGGTGGTCGGCCTTTTTCTGTGTTTCGGCTTTTGCGGCTGTGGCCTGCCTGCGCGAGGACGGCCTCAACGACGTGATCGTAAGGTCGGTGGAAAAGCCCATGACCGGGGAATGTACGCCTGTTAACAGTCTGTTTTTTACCTAAAAACGCTTGCTAAGGGATGACTTTTTTTGTAGTTTTTCAGCCTATAACTTTGGGAAATATATACGTAGCGGCGTTAAACCAAATTGACATATCATACGTTGTTAAAGAAAACTTCCTAAATAGAGTGTGGGGATTATGTCCAGGAATTTTATCAAACTAGCGTCCTTGATTCTGGTTCTTACCTTGTTTTTCTCCAGCACGACCCTGGCGAGGGCTGCTTTCGACCGGGATAAAATGCGCAGTAACGAGTCCTTCTCATCGGCCGGGCCCGAGTACGGCATCGTTGCTCACCGGATTGGAAAAATCTCGCTGGCCGTGGCCAACAACGGTACCTTCGGCGACGGCTTTGCGCCCGGTGCATTGAGCGACTATATCACCGGCCAGGCGGTGCCATCCTGTGAATTCCCGAAAGGGTCCAACATACGGTATCTCTTTGCCGGCGCCTTCTGGATTGGCGCGGTGGTCGGTCGCGACACGCTGGTATCGATGGGAGCCGATGGCTGGACATGGGGCCGCGAATTCGCGCCGGACCAGTCGCCGTTCGGTGATATCGTTTACCGCTCGATTAAGAACCCCGACCAGGCCGAGATTTATAAAGATGCCGTCTCCGAAGAGGACTATATCATGGTCTACTCCGACACCCTCACGGAGGGTGTTGATCCGGATGAGTTCGGTCGGCCTCACATCCCGCTGAATATCGAGGTAACACAGCGCTCGTATGCCTGGTCCTATCCCTATGCTGAGGATTTTGTCCTTTTCGATTACGAAATCAAGAATATCGGTGTCAACAAGCTGGTCAACACCTACATGGGTATATATGTGGACGCTGACGTTCACTTTGAGGGCACCCAGGGCAACAATAACTCCCGGGCGCAGGACGATATCTGCGGCTTCGTGGACACGCTGCCGGCTCCGGGCGATAACGAGTGCAATTTCGTAGATACGGTCAATATTGCCTGGATCTCCGATAACGACGGTGATCCGCTCAGCACGGTTTTCAACGACAAGTCGGCGCCGCATGTTACCGGCACACGTATTGTCCGCACGCCTGCCGACCAGTTGGACGTTTCCTTCAACTGGTGGATTTCCAACGGCAATGTCGACTTGGACTACGGTCCGCGCGAGCGCTCCGGAGTTGGTCGCTTGAAAGAGGATTTCCGTGATTTTCGGACCGGCGGTCAAGGTACGCCCACGGGGGACGCGAACAAATACTATGTCCTGCGCAATCAGGAATTCGATTTCGACCAGGTTTACACGGCCACGATCCAACCGACTGACACGTTCTGGTCGCCGCCGCCCCCCAACCTGGCCGGGTTGCTTGCCGTCGGTTACGACACCCGCTATCTGCTGTCCTTCGGCCCCTTTGATATCGACCCCGGTGAGAAGCTGCCGATCTCATTTGCCTACGTCGCGGGCGAGGACTTTCACAGCGAAGACCTGATCGGCAACCTGGAACAGAACCTGCCCGACGATCCGGATCGATTCCTGTCAAATCTCAACTTTGTTGATCTCGGCGTTAATGCCTCCTGGGCCTCGCGAGTTTACGACAACCCCGGTGTCGATACCGACGGCAACGGCACGGTGGGTAAATTCCGGGTCTGCTGCACCGACTCGATTCCGGCTGTGGACACTATCATCACCGGCGACCCGCCGGAAACGAGTTATGTCGATATCCCCGGCTGGGCCATGACCGCATGCGATACGACTTTTTATGAAGGTGACGGCGTGCCGGATTTCCGTGGCGCCTCGCCGCCCCCGGCCCCTAAATTCTGGCTTGAGCCGGGACTTGGGTTTATCAAAGTCCGTTTCAACGGTTTTCGTTCCGAAACCACCAAGGACGTCTTCTCGCGTCTGGCCGACTTTGAGGGTTACCGGGTATATATCGCCCGTGATGATCGCGCCTCGAGCTATTCGGTGGTCGCCTCGTATGATATTGAGGACTACAAAGTCTTCGGCTGGAATGGCAG
>DAOWIC010000273.1 GCA_030641085.1 Calditrichota bacterium | reverse complement strand
GGTAGGCGTTGTTGACAATAGTCGTATCGTAGTCGATGACAAACGGTATCTGGAGTTCCGTTCGATCGGTCTCGTCCGAGATCTCCCGTTCCGTCTTGAAGATCGTTATCTGGAACGGCGCCAGCACATCTTCCAGCGCTATCTCCCCCATGCGCGGCATATCGAACGGGTCATACAGTGCCTCGCCCGGATAGAAAACACCCACCAGGATAGATGCCAGGATTATCAGCAGCACCTTGAATGTGCGCGACTGAAAAGAAGAATGAGACAGCTCGCGCGTCTCACTCCTCACCTTGAGAAGCTTACGTATCTTTCGCTTCAGCCTGAGCAGGAATGAAAACATACAGCGAAAATCCCTTTCGCTTTAAGTTCTACTTGTTTCTCCGGGGATTCTCATGCCTGTCGTAAGCCTTGATGATATCCCGGACTAAACGGTGACGGATGACATCCTTTTCTGTCAGGTAGATAAACTTGATGCCATCGATGCCCTTGAGAATCTTCTGCACCTTGACCAACCCCGACGAACGCCGGTCATCCAGATCTATCTGCGTAATGTCACCGGTTATGACTCCTCGTGACCCTTCGCCGATACGGGTCAAAAACATCTTCATCTGGGCGCTGGAGGTGTTCTGCGCTTCGTCGAGCACGACAAACGACTCGTTCAGCGTCCGGCCGCGCATAAACGCTAGCGGGGCGATCTCGATCACACCCAATTCCAAGAGCTTGCGGATTTTATCCGGCTGCATCATATCGTACAGCGCGTCGTAGACCGGGCGAAGATACGGATCCACCTTGGCCCGAATGTCACCCGGAAGAAAGCCCAGCGATTCACCCGCCTCCACCGCCGGACGGGTGAAAACAACCCGGTTGACCTTTTTGGCCTTCAGTTCCGCCACCGCCATAGCCACCGCCAGGTAGGTCTTGCCGGTCCCGGCCGGGCCGATCGCAAAAACGAGGTCGTTCTTATCAACGGCATCGACATAATTGGTCTGGCCGATCGTGCGCGGCTTGATCACTTTCTTGAGAGAATTGGTCAGCAGCGCTTCAGTAGAAATATGATCGGCCGGGCCGAAGCCGTTTTCCTGGACCATGCTGATGGCGTAATTCACGTATTGATCGGTGAGGAAATCACCCTGTTTTATCCGGGTCACAAAATCGTTCAGCAGACGGATGGTCTGGCCCACCTCACGGGGCGATCCTTCAACGACGATGCTGTCGCCGCGGGCGATGATCGTGGTGGGAATATGAGCCTCGATAATGCGAAGGAAGACGTCATTCTGCCCAAAAAGCAGGCGCAGGTCTATGCCTTCAATCACCAGGCTGCGCGATGTTTTCTCGGTAACGTCCAAAATCAGCCGGCCCGCGTCAGGCCTTGTTATCTCCTTTGATAATCAGTCCCAGCTCCTCCAACTGCTCCGGATCGATCTCCGAGGGCGAGCCGTCCATGAGCGAAAAAGCGTTGGCCGTTTTCGGAAATGCGATCACGTCGCGAATCGTGTCGGTGCCGGTCATCAATGCCACCAGCCGATCCAGCCCGGCGGCGATTCCGGCATGGGGCGGAGCGCCGTATTCAAGCGCGCGCAACAAAAAGCCGAACATCCGCTCCGCGCGTTCATTGTCGATACCGAGGATATTGAGAATCTTACGCTGTAGCTCCCGACGATTTATCCGCTGTCCACCCGATGCAATTTCCCAGCCGTTGATCACCAGGTCGTACTGCTGCGCCCGCGCCCGACGCCAGGGATGGTTCAGGTCGCTGCCGGGCAGCGTTGACGTAAGCCCCTCGTCGATCAAACCCAGGTCATCCTCATGCGGATGCGACACGATATTGTGCATAGCTATAAACGAATTGGAGTCCTCGTCATAATCAAACAGCGGAAACTCGGTAACCCACAACAACCGCCACTGGTCGGTGTCGATCAACTCATGCTTCCGTCCCAGGTACAAACGCAACTGCCCTAATATTCCCTCGGTCTTCAGTTTTTTATCCGAGACTATCAGCAGTGCGTCACCCATTTCTACGGCGGCCTTTTCAATAAGTTTGTCCTTGACCGATTCACCGATGAATTTCAATATTGGCGACTTGTCTCCGCTCTCGGCCCGAAGAATGTAGGCCAGTCCGCCGGCGCCGAATTCCTTCGCCTTCAGGGTCAGTTCATCAATCTGCTTGCGCGAGTAACTGCCGCCGCCCTTGAGGACGATCCCCTTCACCACGCCGCCCGATTTGACGTTGTCGGCGAAGACCCTGAAATCGCAGCCGGCCACCTCGGCGCTGAGATCAACCAGCTCCATGCCGAAGCGCGTATCGGGCTTGTCGATCCCCCAGCGGTTCATAACCTCTTCGTAAGTAAAACGCGGAAACGGCGTTTCAATCTCCACACCCTTAATCTTCTTGAAAAGATGCTTCATCAGGCCTTCGGTCAGCGTGAAGACATCGTCCGGCGTAACAAACGACATCTCAATATCGATCTGCGTATGTTCCGGCTGGCGATCGGAACGCAGGTCCTCATCACGCAGACAACGGGCCAACTGGAAATACCGGTCAAACCCGGAGACCATCAGGATCTGCTTGAACAACTGCGGCGACTGCGGCAGCGCGTAGAACCTGCCCTTCGACACCCGGCTGGGAACGACATAATCGCGTGCCCCTTCCGGCGTGGAACGTATCATCAGCGGCGTCTCGATCTCGAGGAGCCCCTCGTCGGAAAGAAAGTCGCGCGTAGCCCGCGAAATCTCATGACGGGCGCGCATGTTTTTCTGCAACGGCCCGCGGCGCAGGTCCAGATAACGATACTCCAATCGCAGCGCTTCCTTGGCGTTACACTCGTCCTCGATTTCAAACGGCGGCGTCTCCGATTCGGCCAATATGTAAAACTGGACCGCCTTCACCTCGATATCGCCAGTTATCATTTTCGCGTTGCGCATCCCCTCCGGTCGGGCTATAACTTCACCGACAACCGCGACCACGAATTCGTGGCGGGCACGGTTCGCCTCGACCAGCATGGCCGGATCGAACTCGTCCGGGTTGATGACTACCTGCGTAATTCCTTCACGATCGCGCAGATCTATAAACAATAGGCCACCCAGATTCCGGTAGCCGTCAACCCAGCCGTTCAGCCTGATTTTGTTGCCAACATCCGAGGCTCTCAGTTCGCCACAGGTGTGGGTTCGTTTAATATCTGTATATACCGGCACCTACTCCTCTTTAACCTTTTGCCGTTTATGTAATTATCGACATCCCCCGATAAACATTGAGAGTTCCCCACGGGGCGATTTCTGTCCAAAACTACGCTATTTAGCCCCTGAAGTCAAGAGCAGTAGCCACCGGCATAAACACCACCAAAGCGCTCCCCTATACCCTGCCACAGCCGGGAGTGGCGGGGCTATGGGACGGCACTGGCATCGGGGCGAGTATTCCGCTAAAACGTTTCAGTTCCTCGGGGTAATAGCCTGGACTAAATTACCGGCCGAACGTTGAATCAGTGAGATAAGCGCCTCAAATATCGATCTGTGCCATCACCACATTCGAGGAGAATGCGATCCATTTCGCGGTTCACCTCCGGCGGGAAATTATACCAAACCGGTTGACAATCGGAGGATTTTC
>DAOWIC010000121.1 GCA_030641085.1 Calditrichota bacterium | reverse complement strand
CTGACGGCAGCCGAGGCTTCGGTCGCGGTCTATCCGTATGCGGCCACCAAGATCAAGCAATCGCTGACCGGCAACGGTCGGGCGTCGAAGCAGCAGGTGCAGCACATGATCCGCACAACCCTCGGCCTGGCCGAGATTCCGGAGCCGCCCGATGTGGCCGATGCCCTGGCGGTGGCGTTATGCCACTGCCGTAACGTTACAAGCGAAACGGCGGTCTTCTCGTGATAAGCTGCATTAAGGGAACCCTGACCCAGATAAGCGACGGCTGCGCGCTGGTCGAGAACGGCGGACTGTTCTACGAAATATCGCTTCCGTCGGCGCTGGCCGAACGGCTAAAAGAGAACGGCCAGATAGGCACTGAAATAGAGTTCAAGACCATCTATTACATCGAGGCCGGGGACAAAAAATCGAGTCATTACCCGAAACTGGTCGGGTTTACCGATGTGATCGACCGCGAGTTCTTTTCGCTCATTACCCGGGTTCCGGGCCTCGGAGTCAAGAAGGCGCTCAAATCGCTGGTGCTGCCGATCCGGGATATCGCCACCGCCATTGAGACCAAGGACTCGGCGGCGCTCAGCCGTCTGCCCGGGGTAGGCGCGCGACTGGCGGAGAAGATCATCGCCGAGCTTCACGGCAAGACGGCCAAGTTCGGCTTGGCCAAGACCGGTGAGGCGCTGGCCAAGGCGACGAAGAAAGCGCCCAGCGGACCGATTGCCGGGGAGGCGATAGAGGTACTGCTGCAGCTTCAATACAAAAAAGCCGAGGCGGAGGAGATGGTTGCCCGTACCCTGGATGCCAACCCGAAGGTGACATCCTCTGAGCAGTTAATATCGCTCGTGTTTAGAATGGAGCAGGAGCGCAAGCAGGTACGGGGTTGATTGTATGTCAATAATGGTACAGGAAGGTTAATCTTTTGGCGCGTGAACGAATGGTGACAGGCTCTCAGGTAACGCCTGAAGAAGATAAAATACAGTTTTCGCTAAGGCCGAAGCGCCTCGATGAGTATATAGGACAAAGGGACTTAAAGGGCAAACTTAAAGTAACGCTTGAAGCGGCGCAGGCCCGCAAAGAGCCGGTCGAGCACATGCTGTTTTACGGTCCGCCCGGGCTGGGCAAGACCACCCTGGCTCACATTATTTCCAACGAAATGGGCTCAAAAATCTATGCCACCGCCGGTCCGGCCTTGCAGCGTTCGGGCGATCTGATGGGTATCCTGACCAACCTGAACGAAGGCGACATACTTTTTATAGATGAGATTCACCGGTTGTCGCCAACGATAGAGGAGTTCCTCTACCCGGCGCTCGAGGACTACAAGGTTGATTTTGTGGTCGACAAGGGCGCCTTCGCGAAAGTGATCAATGTCCCGTTGAAGCGGTTTACGCTGGTTGGCGCGACGACCCGAGCCGGCTCACTTTCGGCACCGTTGCGGGATCGGTTCGGTTTGTATTACCACATCGATTTTTATCCACCGGACGATCTTGCGGAGATTATCATCCGTACGGCTTCGCTCTTAAACTCTTATATCGACTCCGAGTCGGCTCAAATGGTTGCCATGCGGTCGCGCGGGACACCGCGGATCGCCAATCGGCTTTTCCGCAGGGTTCGCGATTACGCCGAAGTGAAGGGCGATGGCAGGGTCACCCTCGAGTTGGCTGAGAGGGCGCTCGATGCCGAGGGGATCGACTCGCTCGGACTGGATAATCTCGACCGCAAGCTGTTGAAAATAGTTCTCGATTATTACAAAGGCGGACCGGTCGGTATTGAGGCGCTGGCCGCTACGCTTAACGAGGAAGCCGATACGCTGGTTGACATGGTCGAACCGTATCTTTTGAAAATCGGCTTTGTTCAAAGAACCCGTCGCGGACGAATGGTCTCGGCTGAGGCCGCCAAACATCTTGGCGTCGCCTTGTCGGGCGGCAGTCAACAGGGCCTGTTCGACAAATAGGCTCTGCCTTCACACCTTATGTAGCGTATTAGTTAGTATGGCTCACTGGTTAGCTCATATATATGGTCCGCAAAACCGGCACGAGTTGTGCCCGTCGTGTTTAAACGAAGTGACGGTCGAGGAGATTGATCTAAACAGCGGAATCTGCCGACAATGTTCAGGTACGGCGGGAAGTTGTCGGTCAAGTGAATCGACCGGTGTAAACGGGGAGCGAAAGGAGTCGCGACGTGGTGGATGACAATCTTAAATTGCTTTTCGGGTCACTCGGAAACCACGTT
>DAOWIC010000157.1 GCA_030641085.1 Calditrichota bacterium | reverse complement strand
GTCCCAGATGTGGTTGCCCGAGGTCTGGAAATCGACTCCGTAGGAGAAGATCTTTTTGGACATTTCCGGAGTGACGCCAAATCCACCGGCCGCGTTTTCCACATTGGCGATAACGTAATCGACCGCGTATTTCTCCCGTAGTGGCTTAACCATGTGTGCGGTAGCCTGGCGCCCGGCCCGGCCGCAGATATCGGCCACGAACATAATCGTAAATGGGGACATTAAGTCGCCCTTCTAACGGCAGGAAAGGTTTGTCGATCACCGGTGGTACCTGCCGACCACAACCGGCTTGTTTATCGTCGCTAAGCTTGCCCGGACCACACCGGTTCGGCCATGCTCATACTCTACTTGGCGAATTCCGTGGCGCGGGTCTCCCGAATGACGGTAACCTTGATCTGCCCCGGATACTGCATCTCGTTTTCAATCTTCTCCGCCAGATCGCCGGCGAGAATCGAACAACCCAGATCATCGAGAGTATCGTTTTCAACGATCACCCGTATTTCACGACCGGCCTGAATCGCGTACGCCTTGGAGACACCCTTGAAACTGTCCGCCACCTCTTCCAGTTGCTGGAGGCGTTTGATGTAGGCCTCAAGCGGCTCGCGCCGGGCGCCCGGACGGGCGCCGGAGATAGCATCGGCGGTCTGGACCAACACCGGATACGGGCTGCTCATCGGTACGTCGCCGTGATGCGACTCGATAGCGTTGACAACGAATTCGTCCTCATGGTAACGGCGGACGAAGTCGGCCCCGATCTGCGTGTGGGTCCCCTCGGTCTCCCGGTCAATCGCCTTGCCGATATCGTGCATCAGGCCGCAACGCTTGGCCATGACTGCATCCAACTCCAGTTCGGCGGCGATCAGGCCACAGATCATGGCAACTTCCTTGGAGTGGGCCAGTACATTCTGCCCGTAGGAGGTCCGGAAATGCAGCTTACCCAACTGGTAGATTATGTCCGCGTGCAGCCCATGGATACCCAGTTCGAAGCAGGCCTGTTCGCCCGCCTCACGGACGATGACCTCCATCTCCTTTTGTGCCTTTTCGACGATTTCCTCGATACGAGTCGGATGGATACGGCCGTCGGAGATCAGCTTTTCCAGCGCCATGCGGGCGATCTCCCGCCGTACCGGATCATAGCCGGAGAGGATAACCGCCTCCGGAGTATCGTCTACGATGACATCGATACCGGTCGCGGTCTCAAATGAACGGATATTGCGGCCCTCACGGCCGATAATCCGCCCTTTCATTTCGTCGTTGGGCAGGTTGACCACGGAAACCGTCGTTTCGACCGTGTAATCAGCAGCGCAACGATAGATCGCCGAAAGGATGATCTCCTTGACCTCCTTGTCGGCGTCCTTTTCCGCCTGGTCACGGATCTCTTTGATATAAGCCGCCCCCTCGACCTTGGCGTCATGCATCATGTTATCCATGAGCTGCCTTTTGGCCTCTTCGGGCGTCATCTGGGCGATTTTTTGAAGCTGTTCGTTCTGCTTGTGAAGAGTGTCGGCCAGTTCTTTTTCGGCCAGGTCGATTCCCTTTTCACGGGTGTGAATAGTTTTCTCGCGTTTGCCTAACTCGTTGTCGCGAGCCTCTAAGAACTCCAGCTTCTTTTGAACAGTATGCTGCTGATCCCGCAGCGTTTTTTCGGCAGCTTCCAGTTCACGCCTTTTATTACCAGATTCGCGATCGAATTCACTTTTCAGTTTCAGATACTCTTCTCGAGCCTCAAGGACCGCCTCTTTTTTCTTGATCTTAGCTTCGTTCTCAGCGTCGGCCACTGTCTTTCGGGCATCCGCTTCAGCCTTCTTGAGTTTGTCAGCATTTGCTTTCTTGGCCAGATAGCTAAATAAGAAAAAGGAGAAGAGTCCGATGACAGCCGCTATCCCGATGAAGATAAATATATTCAAGCCATTCATCTTTTCCTCCCATCCGGTGGACATACCGGATGTTCGTTAGATTTCAGTCTAAATATGGATGAGGAAAATAGAGTATAGCGCGAGGAAGATCGTTAACGAGACTATGACCTGTCCAAAAGAGCCTGGTCCAGACGCAGGATGATGTCGTCGACCTGAGTGCCGACCTGGTCATCCATGCTCTGTACGACTTCTCTTTTTTCGTGAAGTTCCGACGCTATTGACATGGCCGCAAGTATGGCGACCCGGTCCCGACCGGTAATCCCACTGCTACCGGCGACCTCTTTCATTCTAGCGTCCAGGAAATCGGCTATTTTGGAGATATACGGCGCATCACCTACCCCTACTATGGGGTATTCTTCGCCGAATATATTTACCAAAACCTGGTTTTCTGCCGAGGTATCTGTCATCTCTCTATTAACTATAACTATGGCTACTCTGCTATTTTCTTATCCTACTTACAGTCAACAATTTACAAAAACCATTGAATAATTGTCAAGCAAAAATTACTGACCCAGATTCTCGAGCTGTTCGAGCCGGTCGAGGATAGAGGTCAATTTTGATTTGACCACTTCCGATCTGTCGGAATCACCCAGTTTGAGGCTGCTGTATTCCTTGCGTAACTGATTCAATTCCGCCTGCAAGGCATCGTTGTTCACTTTGAGCGATTCTTTTTCGCTCCGCAGACTTTCCAGTTGCGCGATGATACGGTCAACCTTCTCGGCCAAAAGGTTCAATTTGTCCTTCATCGCTATTTATCCCTGATTTCCGCGTTAAACTGCTGCTTTAACACACTCACTACATTGGCTTGCGCCTCAGCGATTTGCGCGCTCTCAAGGTTGCCCGCTTGCGAACGGTAACTAATTGAGACCGCAAGCGATTTCTTGCCCTTTTCAATCTGTTTACCGGTGTAGAGGTCAAAAAGATCCACCGATTCGGCGATTGTGCCCCCCGCCTCTTTCACCGCATTTATGATCTCCCCCGCCCTGACACTCTCGTCAACGACTATCGCCAGATCGCGAGGGGCTGCCGGGTAAATCGGCAGCGGCTGATAGGCCGAAAGGCCGTCGCTGCGGGAAATCAACGGCTCGAGGCTCAACTCTGCAACAAGCACGGTTTCTTTTATGTCGAACCGCCGGGCGACTTTCTGAGTCACTCGACCGATTCGTCCCGCCGCCTGCCCGGCGATGTAGATATCAAACGAAATGCCACTGTCGAAAAACCTGACATCTGCCGGCCGGTACTCCACCTTGCCCCATTTGAAATGTTCGGCAAGCCGATTTATGGCCCCGGAAATGTCATAGAAATCGTGAGGGCGCGGGCGATCCCGCCAGGTATGGGGTGTGTTGCCGGTCATGGCCAGAGTCAGGCGGTTCTCTTCACGGCGTTCGTCGGTGCCGCTCGCCGGGAAGTAGACCAGACCGATCTCAAACAGGCGCAGATCAAGATTGCGGTGGGCGACATTATGGCTGATCACCGTGAGCGCCGTCTGAATCAGGCTGGTACGCATGATATCCAACTCTTCGGAGACCGGATTGATAATCTTCACCTGCGGAGTTTCGGGGTACAACACCGAAGCCAGTTGACTGTGAGCCAGGCCGTGGCTGATGATCTCATCGTAACCGCTTCCGGTCAGTATGCGGCGCACCTCGGTCTTGAAGCGTTCAAGCGGGTCCAGCGGCGTCGACAGCGGACCGAGATTGGCAATAGCATCGGGCACACTCTCGTACCCCTCAATGCGTACAATCTCTTCAATCAGGTCGATCTCGGCTGATATGTCCAGCCTGAAGGTCGGCACTGTCACCTCAATCGAGTCGCCGCCGGTAACATCGAACTGCAAATCGGCCAGAATCTGTTTCATCCGTTCGGCGGCGATATTGGTGCCGAGGACCGCGTTGCATCGCGCGGGGCGCAGGCTGATTTTTGCCGGCTCAATCTTTTTGGGATAGCAGTCCACTATCCCGGCTAACACCTCTCCCCCACACAACTGCTGCATCAGGCTTGCGGCGCGGTTGATGGCGTACTCGACACCGTTCGGGTCGGCGCCCTTTTCGAAACGGGAGGATGATTCGCTCACCACGCCCAGTTCCTTGCGGCTGCGGCGAATAACGGCCGGGTTGAAATAGGCGGCCTCGAGCAGGATATTCGTCGTGTCATCCTCAACCTCCGAATCCAGTCCGCCCATAACGCCACCGGCAGCGACGCCGGTCTTGCCGTTGGTAATCAACAGCACTTGAGGCGTAAGCTCGTGCTTGTTGCCGTCAAGAGTGGTAAACAGTTCCCCTGCTGTGGCGCGACGTACGACCACCTCGCTGGAGCCGAACCGGTCGAGATCAAAGGCGTGCAGCGGATGGCCGATCTCGAGCATGACCAGATTGGTGATATCGACGACGTTGG
>DAOWIC010000242.1 GCA_030641085.1 Calditrichota bacterium | reverse complement strand
TTGTGTGCGTATGCACAAAACTAATTTGAGGTAATATGGCTCGACCGAAAAAAAGACGCTGCTGTCGCCGGTACAACGCCGACCGGGTATTCAAACCGCGCGGCATTCCGATGGGCGAACTCGAATCAAAGGTCCTGAGTCTGGACCAGTTTGAGGCCCTGCGCTTGTGCGACATGGACCGGCTGGACCAGGAAGAGGCCGGGCAGTTGATGGGTGTTTCGCGGGGAACGATTCAGCGGCTGCTTTATAGCGCCCGACAGCAGTTGGTCGAAGCTATCATTAGCAATAACGCGATTATCGTTAATCTGAAGGAAAGCGAGGCTTGCGATGCTGGCATGCATTCCAGCCAAAGGAAAGGCCGGGGTCGAAGAGCAGGTAAGTGAGCACTTTGGCTCGACACCCTATTTCATTCTTTACAATACCGACTCCGATGATATTAACATTCTTGATAATAGCAACGCGCACCACAGTCACGGTACCTGCCACCCGATTAGTCAGTTGGCCGGGAAAAATATCGACACCATCGTTTGCGGCGGTATGGGGCGGCGTGCGATCGAGGCGCTGAGCGTAGAGGGTATCCGTGTCTGTCGCAGCGACAAAAAGACTGTCGGCGAAATTATCGAGGAGATTAAAGCCGGGTCCCTGAGCGAGATCGATCCGGCCACCGCCTGTCGCGGCCACGGCCAGACCGGCGGCTGCGGTCACACGACCTTGACCGATATCGACACCAAAGCCACGCAAGGTCGCGGCTCCGGATTCGGACAGGGAGGCAGCCGCAACCGGGGCGGTTCCGGACAAGGGCGATAAGTTTTAGCAGCAGTACCTCTCAAAAATGCCGGGTCGGCAGACGACGCCACTCCTGTTGTAGGACGGTTTAGCTCGCCGATTCCTCAAAAGTCCGCTGCCGGCCCGGTGTCTTGATACTGTTGAAGGGCAACTAATAGGGTTGCGTGTTTCGAGCATAATCTGTATTCTTCATTTATAACCTGTCCATGATCGAGAGCCTGAGAAGGGGGAGCGATTATGACCGGATTCTTTTATCACGACTTGTTTATCAAACACCTCGAAAACTACAATCATGTCGAACGGCCGCAGCGGCTGGAGGCGATCCATCGTCGTATCAAAAAAAGCCCGATTCGCAAGGAGCTGAAGTTTATCGAGGCCGAACCGGCCGATCTCGCCTGGATCGAGCGAGTCCACGAGCCGGACTACGTGGCCGGTATCATGGCACTCAAGATTGACAGCGCCATCGTGCTGGACTGGGGCGACACGGTTGCCACCCCCGCCACACCACAGGCGGCGCTGCACGCGGCCGGAGCCGGGGTGCAGGCGGTTCGCATGGTTATGGCCGGCGAACTGACGTCCGCCTTCTGCGCCGTACGTCCCCCGGGGCACCATGCCGAAAACCGTCGCGCGATGGGTTTCTGCCTCTTTAACAATGTCGCTATCGCCGCCGCCGACCTGATCGCCGAAGCCGAACTCACCAGAGTCGCCATTGTCGACTGGGACATTCACCACGGCAACGGCACCGAACGGACCTTCGCTGACAACAAGCACGTGCTTTACATAAGCATGCACCAGTATCCGCATTACCCGGGCACCGGCGATGCCGCCATGACCGGCAAGGGCGAGGGCACGGGCTACACGCTCAATATCTCGATGGGGGCCGATGCGGGCGATGATGCCTATCGCCAAGCCTTCACCGAGCATATCCTGCCGGCGCTGGATGATTTCAAGCCGGAGTTTATTCTGATCTCGGCCGGTTTCGATGCTCACGCCGATGATCCGCTCTCCGACACCGAAGTATCCAGCGCGTTTTTCGGAGAGATGACGCGGATGATCAAAGAAACAGCCGCCCGACATTGTCACGGAAGGATCGTATCATTTCTCGAGGGAGGTTACGATCTCGATGCCCTGGCCGAGTCGGTCGAGGAACATCTGAAAGCGCTCGTGGAATAGAGCGAGAACAGGCGATGAACCGAAAGGCACCAAAAACGCCGAGCAACCTGCTGATCACCGGACCGCCCGGTATCGGCAAGACAACTCTGATCAACGCGCTCGCCGACGCCCTGAAAACCCGGCATCCAATCGGCTTTTACACGACCGAAATAAGAGAGCAGGGTGTCCGCAAGGGTTTCGAGTTGGTCGGTCTCGATGGTCAACGCGGTCTGCTGGCCCATATCGATATCGACAGTCCGCACCGGGTGGGCAAGTACCGGGTGGATGTGACCGCTTTCGACGAGTTTCTCGACTCGCTTGAGTTGAATCGTCCGGACGGGCGGCTGATAATTATCGATGAGATCGGTAAGATGGAGTGCCTCTCCCCCCGGTTCAAAGAGCGCCTGCTGGAGTTGCTTGATTCGGAGAAGCGCGTGATTGCGACTATCGCGCTCAAGGGGGGCGGGTTCATTGAACAGATCACGAATCGTGACGATGTTACACTTTTCGAAATCACCCGCCGCAACCGCGCCGACCTTGTCGCGGAGATCCTGGACCGGCTCAAACATTAGGCCGGTACAATACTCCTCCCTGTGGAACCTTCCCCGCATAATTCTGTTTCCGAATGGTGACAATTGTAATAGTTTGAGGATATATGGCAATCATCGCAGAACCGGCAATAGCAAGAAAACATCTTATCCTCGGCGCCGGCCTTTTCTGGCTGGTGGGAGGATTGATCCTGATTATCAGGGCGGGGATGCTTGATCTCAGGTTCGAGTTCAACCATATCCTGCTGGCCCTCTTGGCTATAGCGGTCGGTTATGTCAAGCAGCGCTGGGTCTTCCGCAGGGTGGTCGCGGCGAATATCCGCCGCATCAGGCAACTGTCGCCCCATAAAGAGAAAATCTGCTTGTTCGCCTTTCAGTCAATTGAGTCATATCTTCTGGTG
>DAOWIC010000005.1 GCA_030641085.1 Calditrichota bacterium | reverse complement strand
GCCGACGAAGCGGTCGATCGCGCCATCCAGATTATTCGCAACCGTGTTGACGGTCTCGGAGTGGCCGAACCGGTGATTGTCAAGCAGGGCGATGACCGCATCGTGGTCGATTTGCCCGGCTATACCGACGCAGATCGAGCCGAGGAGCTTATCGGCCAGACCGCGCTGCTTCAGTTCAAACTGCTCGAAACCGGCGACAACGCCAACCTCCTGCTGACCAAGATAGACTCAGTTGTTCATGAGTATGAGGTTGCGCAGATCGAAGGAACGACCGAGACAGCCGAAGAGGCCGCCGCGCCGGCCGCCGAGGTTTCGACCGAGACAGTTGCCACTGAAGGCGGTGCCGATGATATCCTGGCGGAATTAATGGGTGACAGCGCCATTGATACGGCCGAGATGTTTGCCTTCGACGAAGAGATCGGTCTCGGGCCCAGTGACCGTCCCCTGACCTCTCGTCTCTCACCGATCCTCTATCATTCCCAGTCGTCGACCAACTGGCCCGGCTACGCCGTGGCCAAGAAGGATCGCGAGCTTATCGACAAATGGCTCAACCTGCCGCAGGTTCAGAGGCTTGTCCCGATTGATGTTCAGTTTCACTGGTCCACGCGCACCGAAATCAATGAGCAGCGCGAAGTGTATACACTTTACCTGATCAAACGCAAAGTTCAGTTTTTGGGCAAGTTCCTCGAGAACATTGCTCTCGGCCGCGATCAGATGGGCGGCCTTATGGTAAACTTCTCGCTTTCCGGCGATGGTGCTGCGCGTTTTGCCCAACTCACCGGAGCCAATATCAACAAGCCGCTGGCAATCGTGCTCGACGACAAGGTTGAATCGGCGCCGTTTATCAGCAGCAAGATCCGCCGCCGCGGTCAGATCACTATGGGCAGCACGGCTTCCATGCAGGATGCTCGTAACATGGAAATCGTCCTGAAAGCCGGTGCGCTTCCGGCGCCGGTCGAGATTATTGAAAAGAACGTTGTTGGTGCCACGCTCGGCGCGGACTCGATCAAGAAGGGCTTCTACTCGTCAATCTCGGGGCTGTTTTTGGTGCTGGTCTTTATCGGCGTTTACTACCGGGTCTCCGGACTCATCGCCAACGTTGGTCTCCTGTTTAATTTGTTCTTCCTACTGGCGGTGATGGCTGCGCTGGGCGCTACGCTGACCATGCCCGGTATCGCCGGTATTATTCTGACTATTGGTATCTCGGTGGATGCCAATATTCTGATTTTCGAGCGTATCCGCGAAGAGTTGCGGACCGGCAAGACCGTGCGCGCCGCTATCGACGCCGGTTACAGCCGCGCCTTCGTTGCTATTTTCGACTCGCACGTAACGACCCTCATCACCGCCGGAGCGCTATTTCTGCTGGGGTCCGGGCCTATCAAGGGCTTTGCGGTCACCCTGTTCTGGGGTGTTACGATTTCACTCTACACCGCCTATGTGATTACCAAACAGATATTTGATGTTCGCAAAGGCTGGCGGACACTGAGCATATAACATAGAGGGACAATTACGATGTTTAGAATAATAGGTAAGACAAATATTGATTTTATCGGCGTCCGAAAGGTTGCCTTTGCGATCTCCCTGGCGCTGGTGGCTGTGGGCATACTTTCCCTGGTCATGATAGTCACCGGCCAGGCCAACCTGGGGATCGACTTCGCCGGTGGCATGATGGTAACCGGCTATTTTGATGAGCCGGTGACGATTGAACAATTGCGCTCGGCCACAGCCGGTGAGCTGCCCGACGCCCAGATCACGCAGTTGAAGAGCTTCGAAAAAGAGAACGCCTTCATCATCAAAACCAAACGGCCCGTAACCGAGACCGAGGGCAATGAGAAGCTGACCAGCGTCAAGGCATTGCTCGCCGAACAGTTCGCCGGTAACAGCTTCACCACTGTCTCCGAGCATATCATTGGCCCGGCGGTAGGCGAAACTCTGCGCGGCGACGCCCAGAAAGCGGTGCTGCTGTCGCTGTTCGGCATCATTATGTACATCTGGATTCGGTTCGATTTTCGCTGCGGTATCGCCGCCACAATCGCGACATTGCACGATGTGCTGGCGGTGCTGGGTATTATGTTTTTGCTCGGGATTGAATTCGATTTGCTGATCGTAACCGCTTTGCTCACGCTGGCCGGTTATTCGCTGACCGACACGGTAGTCGTTTTCGATCGTGTTCGCGAGAATCTCAAGAAGTTTCGCACCAAGGGCGAATTCGCCAATTGTGTCAACAGCTCGATCAACGAGGTGCTGTCGCGAACTATCAATACTTCGCTGACGGTCTTGTTAGTGGTCGGTACGCTCTATTTCTTCGGTGGCGAGGTTCTGGCCAATTTCACGCTGGCGCTGATACTGGGTATCCTGATCGGTACCTACAGCTCGATCTTCGTGGCCAGCCCAATCGTAGTCGAGTGGGAGGCTCGTAGCCCGAAGCGCTTTAAATAGATATTATCGATATAATTTACTCTTTTCAGCCCGTCGCGCTTTACGCGCGACGGGTTTTTTTGTCATTCAGCGACAATATGCAAACTCCTGAACATTTTCCTTTGGCGCCGTTATCGGTCAGGATGTATATTGCCTCCAACCGAAAGAACAACATTTCGCACTCAGGATTATACAGAGAGGATACATCCGTGCTCGCTTATTTACTGATCAGCATGAGCCTCACGCTTGGGGCCGATACCATCATAAACGCCGACGATCCGGTCGAAGTGGATCCAATCGTTGTCGTCGGACAGAGGGAACCGGTTCGTCTTTCGCGGGCGGTCAATTCTTCGATCGTGCTCACTCCGGAGCGGGTTGCCGGTACGTTTGAAGACAACTTGCTCACCAACCTGGCCAATAGCTACGCTTCGGTAAGCATCACCACCGTCAGCGGCGTAGGTTACGGACTGGGTTCGCGCGGCCAGGGGAAACTGCTCATACGCGGTCTCGGCTTTGCGCCCAATCGTGGGACACTGGTCATGGTCGACGGTCGGCCGGATATCGCCGGTCT
>DAOWIC010000099.1 GCA_030641085.1 Calditrichota bacterium | reverse complement strand
TCGGCTGAAACGAATAAATGACCGGGCCGAACATTACCACGCGCGCTTTGTCGCCGACATGTTGATCGGGCAGGAGCGCTCGCTGCCGGTCAAATATCTCGAAGATAAATCGGTCTTTCTCTTTGCCGGAATCGGCAATTTTGGCGTGCTCAAAAAACAGGTGAGCGCGCTTTGTTCCGACCTCGACGAGGCGTGGGAATTGGCTGACCATCAACGATATGACGAGAAGCTGCTAATAGAGCTTAAAGAGGCGGCCGATGGTCACGATTCGGACCTGATTCTGACCACCGCCAAGGACTGGGTCAAGCTGGGCGACTTTGATTTTGGCCGGGAAATTTATTACCTTACTCAGAGCGTGGATCTCGACCCGGGCGAGGAAAAATTGGTCTCTTTCATACAGGAGAGTTTTAAACTCGGAAAGCAGTCGGTCTGATGGAACAGCGTTACGATTTTCTGGTTATCGGCAGCGGCATCGCCGGGCTCTTTTATGCGTTAAAAGTGACCTCGTTGAGGCCGGATGCCAGGGTAGCGATAATTACTAAAAAGGGCGAGCGCAACACCAGCACTAATCGCGCCCAGGGCGGTATTGCGGCGGTTCTGGCGCAAACCGATTCCTTCGAGGCCCATATCGAGGATACCCTGCGCACCGGCGGCGGTCTTTGCCACCGTGATGTTGTCGAGCGGATTGTCCGCGACGCACCGGCGGTGATCGACGAACTGGTCGAATACGGCGCCAACTTTACCCGGGTTGACGGTGATTACGATCTGGGTCGCGAAGGAGGCCATTCGGAGAACCGGGTTCTGCATGCCGCCGATTTCACCGGGCGCGAGATTGAACGGGCGCTACTGGCGGCCTGTCGCGCGCGACCGAATAATATTCATATCTATCGCGACCATATTGTCCTCGACCTGATTACGTTCCGCTCCGGTGACGATACGATCTGCGGCGGCGCTTTTGTCTTCAGTGAAAAGGGGCGGGTCTTCACATCGTTCTACGCGCCGGTGACGATGCTGGCCACCGGCGGAATGGGGCAGGTCTATTACCACAACACCAACCCGAAGATTGCCACCGGCGACGGAGTCGCGATTGCCTACCGGGCCGGGGTGTCGGTGGCCAACATGGAATTTGTCCAGTTTCATCCCACTTGCCTTTACAGCCCCGGGCGCTGGCCGTTTTTGATCTCGGAGGCGGTGCGCGGCGAAGGGGCGCGGCTGAAATCGGTCGACGGGCGGTTTATCATGGAGGGTGCCCACGAGCTTAAGGATCTGGCGCCACGTGATGTGGTCGCGCGCGCGATCGACAAGGAGTTGAAAGAGAGCGGCGAAGAGTATGTGTTGCTCGATATAAGCCATCGTGACAAAGAGTTTATCAAGAAGCGCTTTCCCAATATCTACCGTCAGTGCAAAAAGCGCGGTTTCAATATGGCCGAACGGCCGATCCCAGTTGTACCGGCGGCTCATTACGCCTGCGGCGGCGTGCTTTCCAGCCTTCATGGTGAAACGGAGGTGCGCGGCCTGTTTACCTCCGGCGAGGTAGCCATGACCGGCATGCACGGCGCCAATCGCCTCGCTTCCAACTCGCTATTGGAGGCGGTCGTCATGGCCAAGCTGGCGGCGGAAACATCGTGTGAGTTCCTCGACGATTCCTCTCTTCCCGAGTCGGTCAAAGTAAACAGTTTGCTCTATTCATCGCTGGAGTACCCGAAGGGCAGAATCCTGATCGCCCACGACCGTCGCGTGTTGAGCCGGGTGATGTCGGACTTTGTGGGTATTGTCCGGTCCGAGGAGCTATTAAACCTGGCGCTGGACAAGGTGAATGCAATCAGATTAGCTATCGAACAATACTACCTGGCCACACCGGCGACCTACGCGGTGGTGGAACTGAGAAATATGGCCACAGTGGCGGAACTGATTGTCCGCTCGGCGATCAGACGCAAAGAGTCGCGCGGCCTGCACCATATGAGAGAATATCCCGACCGGGATGATAAATACTTGAACGATACCATCATCAAAGGCTTACCCAGAGGGGACCAGTAGCATGAAAAACGGGCACGAAATGATACTGATTCTGGACTTCGGCTCCCAGTACACTCAATTGATCGCGCGACGGATTCGCGAGGCGAGCGTCTATTGCGAAATTGTGCCCTACAATATCGACCTCTCCAAATACGCGGACAAGAATGTGGCCGGCTATGTTCTTTCCGGCGGTCCGGCCTCGATCAAGGATGAAGGTTCGCCGCGGATGGAGAGCGGCTTTTTCGAAACCGACAAACCAATCCTGGGTATCTGTTACGGTATGCAGTTGCTGGCCGAGGCATTCGGCGGTCGGCTGGAACGGTCGAAAGACCGCGAATACGGCCGAGCTTATTTTACGGTGACCAACGAACGTGATATTTTTTCAGGCATTCCGCACAAGAGCCAGGTATGGATGTCGCATGGTGATTCGATAGTCGAACTGCCGCCCGGCTTTGAGGTGATCGGTTCGTCCGATTCGCTCGATGTGGCGGCCATGGCCGATTTCGACCGCAAGATGTACGGTCTGCAGTATCACCCCGAGGTGCACCATACCGACGAGGGCAAGAATATCCTTAACAACTTTCTCTTCGACATCTGCCGCCTCAAAGGCGACTGGACCACCGAGGCGTTTATCGACAGTACGGTCCGGCAGATAAGAGAGCAGGTAGGCGATTCAAAAGTCCTGCTCGGTATCTCGGGCGGTGTCGACTCGACTGTCGC
Organism: Calditrichota bacterium; assembly: GCA_030641085.1. Classification (GTDB taxonomy): domain Bacteria; phylum Zixibacteria; class MSB-5A5; order GN15; family FEB-12; genus DAOWIC01. The sequence continues at coordinate 3,578 of DAOWIC010000099.1, read as the reverse complement.
GGCGGTTCTATTGACACGGGCGATTGGCAAAAACCTGCACGCGGTTTTTGTCAATAATGGTGTGCTGCGCAAGAATGAATTTGAAGACGTGACTAAGATGCTCGGGCAATTGAATATCAACCTTCGTCCGGTCGACGCCACGGATCTGTTTCTGGACAAACTGGCTGGTGTTGATGATCCGGAAAAGAAGCGCAAGATTATCGGCAACACGTTCATCGATGTTTTCGAGGCCGAGGCGGATAAGATCGGCCAGGTTGACTATCTGGCCCAGGGAACGCTTTATCCCGATGTGATCGAATCGGTATCGTTTAAGGGACCGTCGGTAACGATCAAGTCACACCATAATGTCGGCGGCCTGAAAGATAGAATGAAGCTCAAGCTGGTGGAGCCACTGCGGGAGTTGTTCAAGGATGAAGTCCGGGCGTTGGGACGTTCGCTTGGTTTGAACGATGACTTTATCGGGCGGCACCCGTTCCCCGGTCCCGGTCTGGCGGTAAGGATCCTTGGCGATGTTACCCGCGAACGATGCGACCTGTTGCGGGAGGTGGACGCGATCTATATCGAGGAGCTTCACAATCACGGCATTTATGACGATATCTGGCAGGCGTTCGCGGTCCTGCTGCCGGTCAAAGCGGTCGGCGTGATGGGCGACGAACGGACGTATGAAAATGTTGTCGCCCTGCGCGCGGTTACATCGGTCGACGGCATGACCGCCGACTGGGCGCAGATCGATCATGATATCCTGACCCGCATTTCGAACCGTATTATCCGGAACGTTAAAGGCGTTAATCGCGTTACATACGACATCTCCAGCAAGCCGCCGGCTACTATCGAATGGGAGTAAACGGCGCATTACTCAACATCGGTGAATCAATAAGGGGCCGATTGAGAGTGCTGCGGCTGGAGCAAAGGCATTTAAACGATAGATGAAATCACGAGAGATCATGCTCTGGCTTGTACTGCTCCCCGTCGCGCTATTTGTTGCCCTGACCGCCTATCTCTATTTCTACCAGAAGAGCTTTGTCTTCCTCCCGGTTAAGGAACTGGCCGCATCCCCGGACCAGCTCGGTCTCGGGTATGAGGACATATTCATAGATGTTGCTTCCGGCGAACGGATTCACGCCTGGTACTTCCCGAACAATACAACATCCCATGAGCCAGAGCGAGCCGTGCTCTTTTGTCACGGTAATGCCGGTAATATATCGCACCGGCTGCCCACGGCGCAGTTGCTGGCCGAGCTTAATGTCGCGGCGCTGCTTTTTGACTATCGGGGTTACGGGCGTTCCGACGGCCGCGCGGGCGAGACGGAAGCGTACGCCGATGCTCGAGCAGCCTTTGATTGGCTGGTGAACGAGAAGGGCTTCGCTCCGGAGGAAATTGTCATCTTCGGCCGGTCGCTCGGCGGGGCGGTGGCGATCGAACTGGCCACACAGGTAAAGTGCGCCGGACTGCTGGTGGAATCGTCGTTTACATCGGCGCTGGAGATGGGCCGCAAGGCGTTTCCGATCCTGCCTATCGGCCTTTTGCTGAAATACAAATTTGAGTCGGATGAGAGGATCGGTAAGGTGGCCTGCCGTGCGCTCTTTGTGCATTCGCCTCAGGACGATATCATCCCGTTCGAGATGGGCCGCGTGTTGTATGATCGGGCGGTTGAACCAAAACAGTTTTTCGAAATATCCGGTCGGCACAACGAGCGCGAGTATCTTGCGGACCCGGGCTACATCCAGACGGTGCGGTCGTTTATTTACGACGCGAGCGGCCCTCATTCCGAATAGTGGCTTTAGACTTCTCTGTGCTTGTAATAGTAAGATACGTAAGATGTTATATGCTGACGCCGATCTGGGAGTACGTTTACTGTGAGGGCAAAATCGTTTGACATTTAAGCTGTTTTGGCCTATTTTGGCCTTCCGATGGAACCAGAACTGACGACGTGACGGATGCTTGACCAGAAAAAAATGCTTGAATATACGGCTCCTATCGAGGCCGATCTGGAGCAGTTCAATCGGAAACTGAGCGACCATCTTCAGGGTGATTCTCCACTGATAACCTCTATCGCCCGGCACCTGCTCAAGTCCAAGGGCAAGCGTATGCGTCCGGCGTTTTTGTTTCTATCATCGCGCGCCGCTGATAATTTCACCGAACATTCGGTTGATGCTTCCCTGGCGATTGAGCTGATCCACACGGCCACGCTGCTTCATGATGATGTCGTGGATGAATCGGATATGCGGCGGGGGCAGGAAACGGTCAATTCGCAGTGGACTAACCTGATCTCGGTGCTGATAGGTGATTATCTGTTTGCCAAGGCGTTTCGGATTATGGTTGGAACCGGTTTGGTCAGGCTGATGCGGGCGATTTCGCGGGCGACGGAACGGGTGTCGGTCGGCGAACTGCGCCAGATTGAGGAGACCGGCAATTACGACCTGTCGGAAGAGGAGTATACTTCGATAATTGCCGACAAGACCGCCTCGCTTTTCTCGGTGGCATGTGAGGCCGGGCCGATCCTGGGCAAACGCGACGCCCGCGAGCGCAAGCGTTTCGCGCTCTTCGGCGAAAAGATCGGCATCGCCTTTCAGATTGTTGACGACCTGCTGGACTACGTCGGTGACGCCGAGGTAACCGGCAAAGAAGTGGGCAATGATGTTCTGACCGGTATGGTGACGCTGCCGCTCATATACTCGCTGGGCAAGGCGGGCGGACCGAGTCGCAAGGAGATAGTCGGCCACTTGAGTGCCAACCGGGCCAACTCGTTTGAAAAAGTGTACGAGTTTGTTCAGGATAACGGCGGGATCGACTACGCCTATAACCGGGCGAACGAGTTGACCGAACAGGGACTGGACAGCATCTCAAATGTGGGTGACTCGACCTACTTCCAGTGCCTGAAGAACATGGTCACCTTTACAACCGCCCGGGCATCGTGACCGGCGGCATCCTTTCATACGCGGTACCACCCACCGGCCGTCGGCTTCCGGCACATTATCCCAAACCCGAACATCCCAGCGGGGTATAAGCATACGTATGAGCGGAATCACCGAAATCTCAATCGAATTGCTAAGCGACTCGCTGTGGATTGTCGCGCTGGCTTTGCTGGTGTTGATCGGGCTGGCCGTCATCCTTTATCGGCGAACCAACCCGCCCTTGCCGCGGTATGTGAGGATCATTCTCGGGGCGCTCAGGATAATTGCAATACTGACGCTCTGTGTGGCGCTGATGGAACCGGTGCTCAGTTACAGCCGACAGCACGAACGGCCGCGTCGGGTGGCGTTGCTTCTGGACCGCTCGGCCAGCATGGGCAGGATGGAAGATGGTCGTACGCGGACGTCCCGGGTTGATTCGCTCCTGTCATCGGAATCGTTCGACCGACTCCGCGAGCAGGCCGACCTGACGGTATGGCATTTCGGCGGTAATATCAGGGCGGACGCCGCCGAGGTGGACGAAACCCGGACCGCCCTGGGGGATGCGGTGTATGAAATCGGCCAACAGGAACTGACCGAATCGTCGGACCATTGGCTTCTGCTCAGTGACGGCAACTCCAACTCCGGTCGCGACCCGAGGGAGGCGGCCCGTGGCCTGACAACTCC
>DAOWIC010000183.1 GCA_030641085.1 Calditrichota bacterium | reverse complement strand
GTTAGTAAATCCCTCCAATGGACGGCACCAGCCGGCGCCGAAATGATTCTCACATTCCTCGTTTATCTTCTGGCCAAACTTCCTAATGATGTCGTCGCTCATCAGACCACCTGTTCCGAGGAACGGAGTGACAAAAAGAACGGTCTTGCCGTTGTTAATCGGATACCACGTCAACGTTTTGCCGCCAATCTTTGCCTCTTCCGTCGGTTTGAACATGTGGTCAGGACCCGCAAACGCCATTAAGAAGGCCCTGCGATACGAACTGGCGGTACCGATGATCGCTTTTGGCGCGTGTTTGTCAACCCAGCTTTTCATAGTGGCGAAGCGGTGTTGCTGGCACCAGGATTGGTAAAGCTCTTTCGTCGGGAAGCCGGTGTGTTTGTAGTGCCATTCCTTCCAGAGCTCATTGTCGGTGTTGCTGAATGCAATTGGGTACAGATTTAGTTTGAACACGTCTGATTGTGCATCAAACGCGCGAGTCTTCTCGAACACCTGCCTGTACCTGGCGGGTCCGGCACTGAGAATCGAGGCATACAGCTTCAGTGTTCTCCAGTTGTACTGATAACTGATGAATGCCGCGCGATCTTCGTCTTTTATGAAAGACGGAATGAGCTGAGACCCGTTGTTGGCAACATCATTCCGGAGCTCATCCGATTTATCCTTTCCACTAAACTCGATGCCGCAGAACCAGATTGCCCCGTCAATGTTTCCACCGTCGCAGCCAGCAAAGCTGTTAGCCCAGTCTCCAAACGATTTATTAACTGCAAATGACATAGTATTGAGTCCTCCCTTGTTTGAGGTCCAGTTGATCCGGTCGGCGGTCAAACTCGCTCCAACCTTCAGCCCGTCGCGGGTCCGTTCCAATTCTCCTGTCCCAAGATGCCCTCCCGTCGATGCGAAACGATATTATACCAATACTGGGTCGATAAGTCAATGATAACCGTCGACCTGCAATAGAAAAGACCGCTCTATGCAGAGCGGTCTTTGCCAAACTTCGAGCGCCACGGCGAGCGTGGCCGGAAAATCAGGTGGTGGCCTGAGGGTTCTTCTTGACGCGGTTATTCTTGATTACCTTACCGGCCTTCAGGCAGGAGGTGCACACCGTCAGACGCTTCGGGGTGCCGTCAACCAGCGCGCGGACCTTCTGAAGGTTCGGATTCCAGCGCCGCTTGGTGATATTGTTGGCGTGCGAAACGTTGTTGCCCGCTACCGGCTTCTTGCCGCATATGTCACAAACTTTTGCCATTTACTCTCATCTCCTTTTAGGAAAGTCTCTAAAAATATGAATATTTCCCCAAAAGGCAAGAAATATCTGAAATTTAAGCCAAGTTTATATATTTCATTAGATTAACCCGTTTGGCGGCCTCGGGCTTCTGATTGACTTAATCCGTTGGTTGGATTATAATTATTGGAACTTAACGACCACAGCAGCCTAAAATTATCGAACTTAAGGTTTTGTATGCTTGATATCAGACTGATCCGGGAAAATCCTGAGCAGGTAAAGGCCGGGATCGCCAAGAAAAACGACAACACCGACATCGACCAGATCCTGAACCTCGACAACCAACGCCGTGAGATAATTCGCGAGGTGGAGAAGCTCAAGGCGGATCGCAACCAGGCTACGGGCGAGATCGCCAAAAAGAAGAAGGCGGGTGAAGCGGCCGATGACGCGATCCTGGCGATGCGCCAGTTGGGTGATAAGATCAAGGCGCTCGACGAAAACCAGCGCGAAACAGAGCAGCAGTTGCACGACTTGATGGTCTGGATTCCGAACATCCCTCACGAATCGGTCCCGGTCGGGGGCGAGGATGATGCGGTCGTCGTGCGCGAATGGGGCGAGATAAAAGAGCCTGATTTTGAAATCCTGCCCCATTGGGAGATAGGCGAGAAGCTCGGCATTCTGGACCTTCCGGCGGCTGCGAAGATCTCCGGCTCCGGCTTCTACCTGCTCAAAGGGCAGGGCGCTCGTCTTCAACGGGCGCTGGTCGGCTACATGCTCGACACGCACACCGCCGACGGTTTCACCGAGATAGCCGTGCCATACCTCGTCAGCGGTAACAGCATGTTCGGCACCGGGCAGTTGCCCAAAATGGCCGAGGATATGTACCGCACCGAAAACGACGATCTCTACTTGATCCCGACCGCCGAGGTACCCCTGACCAACATCTTCAAGCAGGAGATAATCCGCTACGAGGACCTACCGGTTCAGATGGTGGGCCACACGCCCTGTTTCCGTCGCGAGGCGGGGGCGGCCGGCAAGGATACGCGCGGTATGATCCGGGTGCACCAGTTTGACAAGGTTGAGTTGGTCAAGATAGTGCGTCCCGAAAAATCGTACGAGGAGCTCGAATTGCTCGTGGCGCAGGCGGAAAAAATCCTGCAGGGACTGAAAATACCGTATCGCGTGGCCACCCTGGCCAGCGGTGATTTGTCATTTGCTGCAGCCAAGTGCTATGATATCGAACTCTGGGCGGCCGGGGTGAAGATGTATCTTGAGATTTCGTCCATCTCCAATTTCGAGGATTTCCAGGCGCGGCGCATGGGGTGCCGTTTCCGCGATGAAGAAAAGAAGATTCAATTCCCGCACACGCTCAACGGTTCGGGGGTGGCGCTGGCGCGATTGATCCCGGCGATCCTCGAAAACTACCAGAATGCCGACGGCACTATTACTATCCCCGAGGTGCTGCGGCCGTACATGGGCGGAGCGGAAAAAATAGGCTGAGAATGCGTCGATCGAAAAGAGCGCGCAGCGGCGTCAAATCGCTGTATGTCGGCAAGTCAACCGCCTTCAAGCTGTTCCTGCTGGGCGGCGTGACAATCGTATCGGCCGTGTTTATCTGGTACACCTTTAACGTCATCGAGAAGCTGAAGGCGGATACCCGGTCACAGGTGGAGAAGTATGTCCGCATGTGGCAACTCGCGGCCAACTCAAACATGTCCGGCTATGAGCTGCAGTTCATTTTCGATGAGATCATCGTCAAGGCGAATTTTCCCATTGTGGTCCTCGACAGTGAGCGCCGCCCGATTCACTCGCGCAATGTCGCCGACATCACCGTCGGTGACAACTCGCCCGAAGCGCTGGAAAAACTGACCCGGGTGGCCGAGGAGATGGTTGAGCAGAACGGCGATTTTCCCCTTGTCTATGCCAATGAATCGGACAGCTTTGTCAATTATTTCTGCTATGGCGATTCGGCCGTTATCAATCAGTTGAAGGTCATGCCGTTTATCGAAATCGGCATCATCTTCGCCTTCATGCTGGTCGCTATCATCGGTTTTCAAAATATCCGGCGCAGCGAGGAGCGCCATATCTGGGTCGGCATGGCTAAAGAGACTGCCCACCAGCTCGGGACGCCGATCTCGTCACTGATGGGATGGCTGCAGGTGATGGAGTCCGAGAAGACCGACTGCCTCAACCCCCAGGAGCGTCAGTTGCTCGATGAGACGCTGAGCAACATGAAGATAGATATCGCCCGGCTGCACAAAGTGGCCGACCGGTTCGGCAAGATCGGATCGGTGCCGGAACTGAAGCCGTGTAACCTCAACGAGATCGTGACCGATGCCGTCGAGTATTACCGCCGGCGCCTTCCGTTTGAGGGCAAAGGCATCCAAATCGAGTTTGCGCCGGAAAACCTGCCCGAGACCTGGCTCAACCCGGAGCTTTTCGGATGGACTCTGGAGAACATGATCAAGAACGCCCTTCAGTCGGTCGACTCGAAGTCCGGCCTGGTGACAATCCGCACCAGTCATCAGCCGACCAAAAAACGGGTTCTGCTGGAGATCGAAGATAACGGACCCGGTATCACCGCCGCCGCCGCCCGCAAGATATTCCGGGCCGGTTTCACCACCAAGAAAAGGGGCTGGGGATTGGGGCTGACCCTCGTAAAACGAATTGTAGAAGAATACCACGGTGGGCACATACATCTCAAGAAATCCAAACCGGGAGAAACCGTTTTTGAGATCACGCTCCCGCTCGAACCGGTATAAAAGGAACGGCAATGAACACACAATTACCCGGCAAGAAAATCCTTTGGGTCGATGACGAAATAGATTCGCTGCGGCCACATATTCTCTTTTTGGAGAAGCGCGGTTTTCAGATATCGACGGCGATGTCTGGCGATGATGCGATCGTGATGGTGAACGAGCAGACCTTCGACCTGGTTCTGCTCGATGAAATGATGCCGGGCAAGGACGGCCTGACGACGCTGGTCGAGATAAAAGACATTGCGCCTCACCTGCCGGTGGTGATGGTGACCAAGTCGGAAGAAGAATCGCTGATGGATGAAGCGATCGGCCAGAAGATCGACGATTACCTGGTCAAGCCGGCCAATCCGTCGCAGGTGCTGCTGGTAATCAAGCGCCTGCTCGACTCGCGAAAGATTATCAGCTCGTCGTCGATGCGTCGCTATATCACCGAGATCAACCAGTTCAATCAGAAGCTGTACGGTGCACTCGAGCCGGAGGACTGGCACGAGGCCGCGCGCATTCTGAGCACATGGAATCTTGAACTTGACGAGAACGCCGATGTCGGGCTGGAACAGACGCTGGAGGGAACCCGCAAGGAGTGGAACAACGAGTTTACCAAGTATATCGAGAACAACTATCTCGGCTGGCTTCACGACGACAACCGTCCACTGCTGTCGCCCGACATATCCGAAAAGTACCTGGTGCCGGTATTGAAGCAGAACCGCAAGCTGCTGTTCGTCGTGGTGGACTGCATGCGGCTCGATCAGTGGATGTTGATCGAACCGATTCTGGCTGAGTTTTACAGTATCCAGCGCAACTATTACTATTCCATCCTGCCCAGCGCAACGCCGTTTGCCCGCAACGCTCTCTTTGCGGGCATGTTCCCCGATGATATCGGCCGGGTCTATCCCGATACGTATGATACCGAGGACGAGGGCTCGCTGAACCGCAACGAGGAGAAGTTTTTCATCGACAACTTGGCTCGCAACGGCCTGCGTCTGGAGAAGCAGATGAAGTACCTGAAGATCAACGACAACACCCAGGGTGAGGTGATTGCGAAAAAGATCTCGGATCTGTATGATGCCCGGGTTGTGACGCTTGTCTTCAATTTCCTGGATATCCTCGTACACGGCCGTTCGAATAACGTTATCCTAAAAGAGATTGCCGGCACCGAGTCCGCGTTCCGGTCTTTAATGAGAAGCTGGTTCGTACATTCGCCGCTCTTTTCGATCCTCAAGTCGTTTGCGACTCGTGATTACACCGTGGTTATCACTTCCGATCATGGTTCGGTGCTGTGCAAGCGCGGCACGGTCGCCTACGGTAAACGATCCACCTCGACCAACCTGCGCTACAAGTACGGTGACAACCTCAACTCCGACGCCAAAGACTCGATTCAAATCAAAAAGCCGGACCAGTGGCGGTTGCCGATGATGTCGCTGGCCACGACTTACATCATCGCCAAGGAAGATTTCTATTTCGTTTACCCGAATCGCTACAACGAAATGGTCCGGTACTTTCAGAACTCCTTCCAGCACGGTGGTGTTTCTCTGGAGGAGATGGTCGTGCCGCTGGCGGTGTTGAACCCCAAGTGATACCATGGCGAAAATCCTGAAAGTAATTTCACATTCGGAGGACGAGACAGTCGCGCTGGCCTCTAAGCTGGTGAGTTTCTTACGGCCGGGTGATATCATGGTTCTTACCGGCAAGCTGGGATCGGGCAAGACAGTTTTTGTGCGCGGGCTGGCACAGGCGCTGGGGATCGACGAAAAGCTGGTTAACTCGCCCTCGTTTACAATCGTCAACGAATATCCCGGCGAGCGACCGCTTTACCATTTCGACCTTTACCGCCTCGAGGACCCGGACGAGTTGTATGAAATCGGCTGGGACGAATATCTTTCACGTTCGGGGCTCATTGTTGTGGAATGGGGCGAAAAAGCGGGCGAGTTTCTCACCGACAGGTATTACCGGATCGACTTCAGGATCGTCAATGAGTCCCAACGCGAAATCGAAATCTCGGCGGTAGGGTCATGACCGATTACAGCGAAAAGAATATTCTCGGTATCGATTCATCCACGCGCCGGCTCAAACTGGGGGTTCGGTTCGGAGGCGACCGTCTGATAAAGGCCGAGGAAGAGATGGAGCAATCGCACAGCCGTCTGATGATAAAGAAGACCGACGAGCTTTTTCAATCAGCCGGTATGGAAAAGGAGGATCTCGACGCAATCGTGGTCTGTATCGGTCCCGGTTCGTTTACCGGGCTGCGCATCGGGCTGGCGGCGGCCAAAGGAATCGCCGTTGCTTATGACATCCCGGTTGTTGGTGTGGATCTGTTCGAAATCGCCGTCTACCGGTTGCGCGAGCATATGGAGCCGGTCCGCATCATTGTCCCGTTGAAGCGCGACGAGTTTTTTGTGACAGTAATAGAAGACGGACAATACTCGCGGGATAAGATCGAAGTTGTGTCTGAAAAGAGCTTTCGTGAATATGTCGCCGATCATGCGGTGGCGGCGTACGGGCTGGACCTCTCGGAAAAATTTCCCGGATTGAGTAACTCCGACCTCTCCGATCGTATTCAATATGACGCTACCGAGTTGATATATCTGGGAACGAACAAACTCAACAGTGGTTCGATAGGCGACCTGGCCGAGTTGGAACCGCTCTACCTGATGAAATCTCAGGCGGAGATTAACTTTGACCTCAGAAACAAAAAATAGCATCCAGTTGACTATTCGTCCGATGACAGTCTCCGACTTGCCGCAGGTGGTGATGCTGGAGAACCTGATTTTTTCCGATCCCTGGCCGGAGGATGCCTTTTTAGAGCAGACATCAGGTGATAACTGGACCGCGTTGGTAGTCGAATCAGATAGCAGGATAATAGGTTACGGTTGCTACTTCTGGGCCGGTACCAAGGCCCATCTGACCAACATGGCGGTCCACCCCGATTATCGAAGAAAATCGGTTGCGAAGCGGCTCCTGACCGATATCTTAAGGGTCGTGCGGAAAAGCGGTTGCGATCTGATGACGCTCGAGGTTCGGGCGGGCAATGCCGATGCGATCGCTTTCTACAAAGCCTTCGATTTTATAGAACTGTATCGACGGCCAAATTATTACCGCCGCCCGGTGGAAGAGGCGCTGGTTATGGTGCGCTACATCACTGATGACGAGGAAGAGAATTAGTCATGGCGTGGTTTAGAAAAGATAAGGGTGGGCTGACATCGCAGGAAAAGAAAAACATTCCTGAGGGTCTCTGGACCAAGTGTGACTCCTGTGGCGAGATCGTGTACAGCAAGAAGATGGAAGAGCAACTCTGGGTCTGTCCCAGTTGCGATTTCCATTTCCGCATCTCCAGCGAGAAATATATCAATCTCCTGCTCGACGGCGGGCGGCTCGAGGAGCACGATACCGGGCTGACCTCAAAGGACCCGCTGAAATTCAAAGATTCCAAGCGCTACCCCGATCGTATCAAGGCGGCCCAGCAGAAAACCGGCAAGCTTGAGGGCGTCACCTCAGGCATGGGCGAGGTCGGCGGTATGCGGGTTTCCTTCGCAATAATGAATTTCGAGTTTATCGGCGGATCGATGGGTTCGGTGGTGGGCGAGAAGATCGCCCGCGCTATCGAACGCGCCAGCGATCAGGAAGTACCGCTGATAATTGTCTCCTGCTCCGGCGGAGCACGGATGCAGGAGGGGATCCTCTCGTTGATGCAGATGGCCAAAACATCGGCGCTCCTGGCGATCCT